>CAJMPE010000001.1 GCA_905215275.1 uncultured bacterium
TGGCTGCCGATATCGCCGCCGATGGCAGCTATGTGTGCGAAGTCGACGGCCGCGTGGTGGCGACGTTTGCCTTTTTGCCGGGCCCGGACGAGTGCTATGACGTCATTGAGGATGGTCAATGGCGCAGCGACGCTCCGTACGCCGTGCTGCATCGCGTGGCGTCCGATGGCACCGTGCACGGCATCGCGGCTGCGATGTTTGCCTTTGCCAAGGAACGTATCGACCATCTGCGTATCGACACGCACCAAGACAACCTGCCTATGCAGGGCGCCATCGCCAAGGCCGGGTTTAAGCGCGCCGGTATCGTATATGTGTCGGACGGTACGCCGCGCGTCGCGTTTGATTGGCTGCGCGAGACATAAGAGCGGGGACGCGTATCAACAATTTGCACGAACGAAAATGGCCCCGGGTGGGGTCATTTTCGTTCGCTGCGCTGTTTTGCGAGCCGGCTTTCGCAAGGCGCGAACCTACGAAAATCGCCGCGCGGCAACGCGGGGCGATGAGCTCGGTCGGGGGATAGGGCCCGCTTCGCCCGCCGGCCCGTAAATTGTATCATCCAGTGTGGAGCGTGAGTGCCCGTTGCCGCGTGCGATGGGCTTGTAATAAGAGGAGAGCCATGTCGAAGCAAGCGGTCGTTGGAATCTTGGCGCATGTCGATGCCGGCAAGACCACGCTGGCCGAGGCCATGCTGTTCAACGCGGGTCGCATTCGCAAGCGCGGCCGCGTGGACGATGGCGATTCGCATCTGGATACGAACGAGATCGAGCGCGAACGTGGCATCACGATTTTCTCGTCGCAAGCCGTGCTCGACCATGGCGATACCCACGTCATGCTCGTGGATGCGCCGGGGCATGTCGATTTTTCTGCTGAGGCGGAGCGCACGCTGCGCGCACTCGACTATGTGATTTTGGTTGTGGGTGCCAACGATGGCGTGCAAGGGCACACCGAAACCCTGTGGCGACTGCTTGCGCGCTATGACATTCCGACATTCATCTATATCAACAAAATCGATTTGGAGAATCCCGGCCGCGATGCTTTGCTGGCACAGCTTGGGCAGCGTCTTTCCGAGGGCTGCCTGGATGCCGGCGAACTGTTGGCGGGCGAGGCCGTTCAGGAGGACGCTGCTGCGTTGGACGAAGCAGCGCTCGAGGAGTTTCTTGAAGCGGGTGAGCTTTCCGTCGCAACGCTGTCGCGCATGGTTGCCGAGCGCAAGCTCTTTCCCTGTTTTGCCGGCTCGGCGCTCAAGGACCAAGGCGTGGACGAACTGCTGGATGGAATATGCGCGTTGATGCGCGAACAGGCATGGTGCCCGGAGTTTGCCGCGCGCGTCTATCGTGTCAGCCGTGGGGATCGCGGTGAGCGCTTGGCTTGGGTTAAAGTGACCGGCGGCACGCTGCATGCCAAACAGGTGATCAACGGACGCTCCGGTGCCGAGGCATGGGAGCAGAAGGTCGATCAGGTACGCATTTATAACGGCGAAAAGTATGAGCTTGCCCAAGAAGTTGCTGCTGGCGGTATTTGTGCCGTGACGGGTCTTGCGCACGTTCGCCCGGGGGACGCCCTGGGCGCGGAGACCGCGGGCGATGCGCCCGTCATTGCGCCTGTCCTCACCTATACGGTGCTTCCGGGCGAACACGATGTCCATGCGGTGTTCAAAGCACTGACTGAGTTGGCGGACGAAGATCCCATGCTCGGCGTAAGCTGGAATACGCATCTCGAGCAGATTCACCTGCAGCTGATGGGCGCCGTGCAACTCGAGGTCGTGCAGCGGGTGTTGGCAGATCGTTTTGGCCTTTCGATTGCGTTTGAGCCCGGCGGCATTCTCTATAAGGAGACTATTTCGCAGCCGGTCGAGGGCGTGGGCCACTTTGAGCCACTGCGCCACTATGCCGAGGTGCATCTGCGCTTGGAGCCGCTGCCAGCGGGTTCGGGCGTGCAGTTTGGCACCGTTACCTCGACCGACGAGCTCGATCTTAACTGGCAGCGTCTGGCGCTCACCAACGCCATGGAGCGCGATCACCTGGGCGTGCTGACCGGCTCGCCCGTCACCGATGTGCGCATTACGCTCACGGGCGGCCGTGCGCATGCCAAACACACCGAGGGCGGCGATTTTCGCCAGGCCACGTACCGCGCGATTCGCCAGGGTTTGATGCAGGCGCGCGAGGCCGGCACAGACGTGCTGCTGGAGCCGTGGTACCACTTTGAGCTCGAGGTGCCGGGGGAGTGTGTGGGCCGGGCGCTCTCGGATGCCACGCGCATGGGTGCCGAGTACGAGCCGCCGACGATGGCGGACCGGGCGAAGCTTGTGGGTCGCGTGCCGGCATCCGAGGTGCAGGATTACGCGCTGGAGGTGGCTGCCTACACGAGTGGCCGTGGTCATCTATACCTAGAGTTCGCCGGCTATGCGTCTTGCCATGATGCCGAGCGCGTCATCGAGACGGCCGCCTATGAGCCCGAGGCTGATCTGCCCAACACGCCCGATTCGGTCTTTTGCTCTCACGGCGCTGGCTACACCGTCAAGTGGTATGACGTCCCCGAGGCAGCCCACGTAAAGGTCGATCCCTCCACCTTCTGCCCCTGGCGAGCAGCAGACGCCGAGTTTTTCGGCCACATGTGACAAAGGGGCATCTCCTTTGTCAGATGCTATTGGTATAACTCGGTACAAGTTGGTATAACTATTACCAGGGTTTGCCAATCCGAGGAGGCCGACATGAATCCAAATCCCTTTAAGCCAACGGCAGGCAAGCGGCCTCCGATGCTCATCGGTCGAGAGTCGGTCATCGAAGATTTTGAGGAAGGACTCGACAACGGAGCCGGAGCGCCGGGTAGGCTCATGCTCATTACGGGAAACCGCGGCTGCGGCAAAACGGTTCTCCTGCGGGAGCTGCAACGTCTAGCCAGCGAGCGCGGATGGGCGGTTATCTCCGATTCCGCTTCGCTTGGCTTATGCGACCGCTTGGCCGACGCGATTCGCTCGAATAAACCCGTTGTGACGTCAATGGAGTTCGGGCCGTCGTTTGGCCGGATGTCGGTCGAGGCGGCGCGGGCAAAGGGCGAGACGTTGCGAGGACTGGTCAACGAGCGCCTCAAGAAGCTCGGTCCAGGCAAGGGCATACTGTTTGCGATTGACGAGGCGCAATCTGCGTCTATCGAGGAGCTGGCGGCTCTTGCCGTTCTCTATCAGCAGGTGCTCGGAGACCAGGACGTTACGGGCTTGTCCGATAGCGACCAGCGCGGTCTTGCGCTGGTGTTCGCCGGCTTACCCAGTATGGTTGACGATCTGCTCGAAGAGCCGAGCGTGACGTTTTTGCGGCGTGCCCAGCAGCGTACGTTGGGAGCGATATCTTTGCCCAAGGTGCGCGATTCGTATATCCAGACGGTCAAAGACGCTGGTCTTTGCGTTGACGCGGAGACGGCGGACCTTGCGGCGCGCAAGAGCATGGGGCATCCCTATATGGTTCAGCTGGTGGGATATTACATGTGGCGGTCTGCTGTCCGGCGTGGCTCGCAGGTCATCGAAAGGCGCGATGTCGAGGATGGCCATGCGGATGCCGTCTCCGAGTTCTACGAAGCGGTCGACGCGCCTCTGTATTACGGGTTGCGCAGTCCGCAACGCCTCTTTATCGAGGCCATGGCTGCTGACGAGGGTAAGCCGACGCGCATGGCGGATATCATTGAGCGTTGCGATCGCACCCAGAGTTGGGCGAGTAAATATCGCGCAAGCCTGATTCGCGAGCGCGTCATCGAGGCCGCCGGATACGGTCTCGTCCGGTTTACCGTGCCCATGCTGGGCGTGTACATTCGCGATCGCGTTTTATGGCATGAGTAGGGTGATAAAGGTGACGGAACAGAAGATGAGTCCGCAGGCTATCGAGGTGCGTGGCGCGCGCGTCCATAACCTCAAGGACATCGATATCGATATTCCGCTGGGAAAGCTGGTGGGTATTGCCGGCGTATCGGGTTCGGGCAAGAGCTCGCTGGCACTGGGCGTTCTTTACGCCGAGGGCTCGCGTCGCTACTTGGAAGCACTCAGCACCTATACTCGACGTCGCCTGACGCAGGCCGAGCACGCCCAGGTGGACGAGGTGCTACACGTGCCGGCGGCGCTCGCGCTGCACCAGCGCCCCAGCGTGCCGGGCGTGCGCTCGACCTTTGGTACCATGACCGAGCTCAACAACAGCCTGCGTCTGCTCTTTAGCCGTTGCGCCCATCACGTGTGCCCGCATTGCGGGGCGCGTGTGGAGCCGAGCCTTAACGTGGCCGCAGGCCTGTCGCTCACGTGTCCGACATGCGGCCGCGAGTTCTACGCCCCGAGCGCCGAAGACCTTGCCTTTAACAGCGGCGGCGCGTGCCCTACTTGCGGCGGCACCGGTGTCATGCGCGAGGTGGACGAAGCGAGCCTGGTGCCCGACGAGTCAAAGACCATCAACGAGGGCGCGGTGCTTCCCTGGGGCACGCTCATGTGGGATCTGATGAAGCAGGTGGCTGGCGAGATGGGCGTGCGCACCGATGTGCCGTTTAACCAGCTCACTCCTCAAGAGCGCGACATCGTGTTCCACGGCCCGGCGGTTAAGAAGCACATTCTCTACGTTCCCAAAAATGGCGAGGGCGCCACGCCGCTCGACTTTACCTATTACAACGCCGTCTATACCGTCGAGAATGCGCTCGCCAAGGTCAAGGACGATAAGGGCTTAAAACGCGTTGCGCGCTTTCTGCGCGAGGGGCCATGCCGTGATTGCGGCGGCACGCGTCTTTCCGAGGCTGCGCGCCAGCCCCAGGTGCGTGGTGTCAATCTGGCGCAGGCCGCGGCCATGACGCTTGGTGATGCGATTGAGTGGGTGCGCGGGATGCCCGCATCCTTGCCGACCGAGATGCAGCCCATGGCGACGGATATCTGCGATTCGTTTTTGGGCGCGGCCCGTCGTCTGGTCGACCTGGGTCTCGATTACCTTTCACTCGACCGCGCCGGTGCCACGCTCTCCACGGGTGAACGCCAGCGCGTGCAGCTTGCTCGCGTGGTGCGCAATCGATCGACAGGCGTGCTTTATGTGCTGGACGAGCCTTCGATTGGCTTGCATCCTGCCAATGTCGACGGCCTGGTGGGCGTAATGCGCGATCTGGTGGATGACGGCAACACCGTAGTTGTTGTCGACCACGATACGCGTGTGCTGGCGGAAGCCGACTACCTGGTCGAGATGGGCCCCGTCGCCGGAGCAGGCGGCGGTAACGTGATCGCTGCCGGTACGGTAGACGAGGTCGAGCAATCGCAGAGCAGCCGCATCGCGCCGTTTTTGCGCACCGAGCCCAGGCGCTTGCGTCCGCAGGTGACTGACGACGAAATGTTCGACCAGGGCCATATCCGTATGGCGACCGATACCATCCATACCGTCAAGCCGCTCGAAGTCGATATCCCGCGCGGTCGCTTGGTCGCGGTGACGGGCGTTTCGGGTTCGGGTAAGACGACATTGGTGCTCGAGACGCTCATTCCGGCACTCAAGGCGCAGGCAGATGGCGAGTGTCTGCCAAGACACGTGCGCTGGGTCGATGCCGAAGGCATTGCCCGCGCCAACCTGATTGACGCCACGCCCATCGGTGCCAACGTGCGCTCGACGGTGGCGACCTATGCCGACATCCATGATGAGCTGCGCCGCGCCTTCGCCCGTACGCCCGAGGCTAAGGCAGCTGGCTACAAAGCTGGCGCATTTAGCTACAACACTGGCGCCTTGCGCTGCCCTACGTGCGATGGCACGGGATCGATATCGCTCGACGTGCAGTTTTTGCCCGATGTCGAGATCGTCTGCCCGGCATGTCGCGGCTCGCGTTATGCAGACGCTGCTTCGCATATCCATCGCGAGGGCAAGGACGGGAGCCTACTTACGTTGCCGCAGCTCATGGACATGAGTGTGGACGAGGCCATCGACGCCACGCTGGGACTCAAGAAGGTTCAGACGCGTTTGCAGACCTTGCACGACCTGGGCCTGGGTTATCTCACGCTTGGCGAGCCCACACCGGCGCTTTCGGGCGGTGAGGCACAGCGCCTTAAGCTCGCGAGCGAGATGGGCCGCGTGCAGGATGATGCCGTATTCGTATTTGACGAGCCCACGATCGGCCTGCATCCGCTCGATGTTCAGGTACTGTTGAACGTGTTTGACGGTCTCGTTGCCAAGGGCGCCACGGTTATCGTGATCGAACACGATCTCGACCTTATTCGCAATGCCGATTACGTGATCGACATGGGCCCGGGCGGTGGCGATGCGGGCGGGCAAATCGTCTGCGCCGGTACGCCGAGCGACATTGCGGTCTGCTCCAAGAGCATTACCGGTCGCTACCTATAGGCAATGTGACAAAGGGACCGCCTCTTTGTCACATTGACTTCTATTTCACGCATTGAGCTGCGAGATAGTCGCGGAAGAATGGCAATTCAAATGCGACGAGCCCTCGTCCTCGTTCTCCGATGATGCCGGCATCTATCATGCGGCGTCGGTAACGGGAGACCTGCTGCGGCGAACGCTTAAGGCGCTCGACAAGGTCAGCAGTGGTGGACTCTTCCTCGTCATCGAGCATGGCGATGAGGAATCGCTTGTCTTCTGCAGTGAGTTCCCGATAAGTTGCCGCGAGGATTCGGTCGTCCATCTCGTCGCGCGCGATTTTGATTCCCAGGTCAAAGTCGCGTGACGAGATTTTCTTCGAATCGCTTGTGAGATCCCAGGCACGGTAGCCTACGAGTTGCAATAGGAAGGGAAAACCAGAGATCGAGCGAACGGCTCTATCGATTCCCTCAGCATCTGCCAGGCGATCGTTTTCCTGAATTGTGCGAATCAAGGCCTCGCGCACGTCATAGTCGGCAATGCGACCCAGATGATATTGTTGGGCGCGGCGAAGGAACGAGACCGTCTTGTGGTTCAGTAGCGTCGATACGTTGTTGGGAAGTCCCGCCATGAGCAGGGCGACGCGTTTCCCATCGGTCACAAAGTGCTGATACGTCGCTGCGAGCTGAATCATCTCGTCGAGCGTCGGATCGACCTCATCAACCGTGACGAGCAGCCCGGTGCCCGCCTCGTTGAGCTGGTCGATGATGTCACTCATGCGATAACGCCATGTTGAGGCATCGTGAACACGATTGACCTCGATGCTGCCGAGCGGTGCAATTCCGAGACCGGTGACTTCGAAGTTGTTGGACGGGTCGATAAGGTGGCCTGCAGCACGTTTCGCCCCGAACTCGATTTCCTCAAGCATTCCCGAGAGCGCGGTCGTCTTTACGGCAATCCAGCCGTGGGATTCCGCCCTTGTCGCAAGCGACGACATGAGAGCGGTTTTACCGGTTCCACGCGCGCCCGAGAAGATCGAGGTCAATTCTGGGCGCCTGCGCTGGCTCAAGAAGGCACGGTCCAAATCCCGAATAATCTGCTGTCTGCCAGCGAGATGGGCAGGAACCTCGCCAAAACTGGGGGTAAACGGGTTCTCGAGATATTCCACAAGGCTCTCCTTTCACGCCGCCGTTTAACTTCATTTTACTTTAGTTAATTCTGATTAAAAGTGAGGGCTCTTTATCTAGAGCATCAATTAGGCATGTGTGCCATCGGCGTGGCGCTTGAATGTGACAAAGGGATAGTTCCTTTGTCACATTCCCGGAAAGCCTGCCTGGCGCAGGGCCTCGTAGAGGACGATGGCGGCGCTGTTGGAGAGGTTGAGTGCGCTGATGCGGTAGTCGTCCGGGTTGACGAAGTTGCCGCAGATGTCCTGTTGAAGGATGGCCTCGTGGCTGTCCTCGGTATGTCCGAGCGATTCCTCGTGGGCTTCCCAAGCCTCGGCGTTATCGAGTGAGTCACAATCGCGCAGCATGGGGATACGCTCGCAACGCTCGGGCGCCGCGGCAAGCAGTGGCTCGGGAATGCCCGAGCTCTCGCTGCCAAAGACCAAGTAGTCACCATCGCGGTAGGTGCTTTGCGCATAGGTGCGGCGTGCCTTTTTGGTCAGCAGATGCAGGCGACCATCGGCGGGGGAGAGATCGTTGCGCGCAAGGAAATCCTCCCAGCCGGCATAGGTCGTCACGTCCAAGTTTTGCCAGTAGCCCAGACCGGCGCGACGTACCGTCTTGTCGTCGAGCGAAAACCCCAGCGGCTCCACCAGATGCAGGCGGGCGCCGGTGACCACGCAGGTGCGGCCGATATTGCCCGTATTGGCCGGAATCTCGGGCGCATACAGCACAATGTTGAACATGAATCTCCTTGGCTCAGAACGAAAAACCACCACGAAGTTAACCTTCGTGGTGGTTTGGCGGTTACGTAGACAGAAAAATGCCCGCTTGGATAAACCTAGGCGCGGTGCCAGTCGGTCAGGCAGGCATCGAGGGAAGCGATGAGCGCATCCTTGTCCATGTGACGGCCGATGATGCACAGACTCGTCATACGGTCGCCCGTCTCGTCGTCCCAAATCTGCATGATCTCGGGGTTCTCGTCGATGATCTTCTGCTTCTCGCCTTCGGGCGCCGAGTCTACAAACAGGCCGTTCTCCATCAGGCGCATCTGGTGGCCGGCCTGCTCAAACATGTAGCACATGTCCGGATCGCCGGTCTGCCACAGCGGACCCTTGACGCGAATGACCTCGTCGGGCCACTCCTGCTCAACAAAATCGGTGAACTTCTGCAGGTCAAACGGCTTGCGGCGCGAGTACACAAAGGTCTCGATGTCGTACTCGAGCACCTCGGGGTCGTCGTGCTCCTCGGGATGCTCCATGGCCTCGATCCAGGCGGCGGAGTTGTAGGCGCGCATAAAGTCGAAGCGGTCGGTGTCGAGCAGCTCCTCCATGGGGACCTCGCCGTTTTGAGCCTCGACAATCACAGCGTCCTTCTGCAGGCTGCGCACGATGGCCTTAAGCTCGGCGATCTGCTCGGACGTCACGGTATCGGTCTTGTTGAGGATGAGCGTGGAGCAGAACTCGATCTGCTGGATGAGCAGGCTCTCGATGTCGTCCTCGTCGATATCCTCGGCCAGTAGGTCGCGACCGCCGTTGAACTCGTCGTACATGCGGGCGCAGTCGACCACGGCCACGATGTTGTCGAGCGCGAGCTTAGGCTCGCCGCCCACCTTGGCCTCGTCGCAGAAGCTCGAGATGGTGTAGGCGATGGGGATGGGCTCGCAAATGCCCGAGGCCTCGATGATGATGTAATCGAAGTTGCCCGAATCGGCGATGCCCTGCAGCTGGTTGGCCAGGTCATCCGAAAGCGTGCAGCAGATGCAGCCGTTGGTGAGCGGGATGAGGTCGTCGGTCTCGGAAAGGCCGCCGTCGGCGATAAGGCTGGCGTCCACATTGATCTCGCCGATATCGTTGACGATCACGGCGGCGCGGATACCGCCGTCGTTAGCGAGGATGTGGTTGAGCAGCGTGGTCTTGCCGGCACCGAGGTATCCGGTAAGCATGATGATCTTCACGGGTTTGTTGGGCATGTGCCCTCCTTTGTTAGACATGGCTTACAGTTGAATCTTATGCCAAACGCCTGCTCTTATACCCACGCGCCGGCAAATAACACAAGCTACTCCCAGGCTCCCCATACATCGGGGCAATAACCGACGGTGGCCTTTTTGCCGTTGCGCACGATGGGTTCGGCCAAGACCTGCTGGTTCTCGAGCAGCTTGTCGAAGCGCTGACTGGGGGTAAGGTGCTGGATGAGCGCGAGCGTTTCCTCGTCCTTGGCTTTGGGGTTGAGCAGCTTGTCGATGCCGCCGACCGCTTGCATCACGCTCGTGAGCTCGCCCTTGCTCATCTCCTTTTCCTTAAGGTCGATAAACTGCACCTTAATGCGGCGCTCCTTAAAATAGCGCTGGGCCTTTTTGGTGTCGAACGACTTCTTAGTCCCGAAGATTTGAATATTCATGGTTCCGCCGCTCTATCGAATGAAGTTGGTCGTTGCGTGATCTGCCTCGGGTGCGTTGATGCCGGCGGCCTGTCCTGCCTCGATGCAGCGCAGGAGCCACGCCATGTTTTTGCCGATATTTCGCATGGTGGCAAGGCCTTCGGCGTCCCCATCGGCGTCGCCGGGCACGCGGCCAAACACGTTGTTCCAGTAGGTGGAAGCAACTACGGGCATTTGCTTAATGGTGAAGTACTTGTTGAGCACATCGAACGTGGTTGACGTGCCGCCGCGACGGGCGACGGCGACCGCGGCGCCGGGTTTGTGCTCAAAGGCATGCCCGCCGGCATAGAATGCGCGGTCGAGAGCCGAGAGGATGCGTCCGCTGGGATGCGCATAGTAGACGGGCGAGCCAAAGACAAAGCCGTCTGCCTGCTCGGCGGCAGCGATGAGCTCGTTCACCACGTCATCGTCAAAGGTGCAGCGACCGCCAAGCTTGCCGCACTGACCGCAGCCGATGCAGTCGCGAATGGGCTTGGCGCCCAGCTGAAACACCTCGGTATCAATACCTTCGGCATTGAGCTGCTCGGCGATCTCGGCGAGTGCGCGGGCGGTGTTGCCGTTTGCCTTGGGGCTGCCATTGACCAAAAGAACCTTCATCACAAACTCCCTCTGCTTTTGGTGACTTCTGCAGAGGATTATCGCACGATGGGGGGGGCGGCGCGGGCGCGGCGCTAATCCAGTTTGGTACCTGGCACCTGCACGGCTTTCCCAAGCAACGCTTTGAGCTCGTTCAAAATGGAAACGGGCTGTCGATCGACAGCGTCCAGATGAAGCGTGGCCACACGAATGGGTGGCTGATATTCAAGCGAGCCGATGAGCACAGGAGAACCCAGGAACCGCTCGATTTCGTCTGCGAGCTCGTCGATTGCCTCGGGGCCGAGCTCATCGAAAAGCGCCACGAACGTTGGCCCCGTCGAGCGGAACAGGCGGCCCTTGCCGCGCGAACAATCCATGAGGCAGGCGGCGCTTTCGGCGAGCACACGGTCGCCTGCATCGAATCCAAAGCGGGCATTGACCTCGGCGATATCGTCGACCTTAATGGCAATAAAGCCTGCCTCGCGCGCCACGCGACGCATTTCGCCAATGGCGTTGACCAGGGCGTGAATATCGCCCAGGCCGGTTACGGAATCGGTCGTATCTGCCAAGCTTCGGTTGATGATAATGCCCACGTACATGTTAGGCTCGGTATCGGTGCCGTCCAAGCGGTAGCCCGTGCAGTCGCAAAGCGCGTATGCTCCGGTGGCATCCATTACGCGATACTGCATGTAGTGGAAGTGCCACGTGCCGTTTATCACCATGTCGAGCTCGGCACGTACGTTGTCGCGGTCCTCGGGATGAACGCGGGCAAGCCACATATCGACCGAGTTAAAAGGGTGCTGGGAAGGTAGGTCAAAATCGCGCACGGCGTTGACCGACCATTGCGATTCTCCAGTATCGAGGTTAAGGATGAACGGATAGCGCGTCTCGGAGCTCATGGAGATCGCTTGGAATACGCGGTCGTTGCAGGGAAGCTGATCGACGATTGGGCGTTGCGGGGCGTCATCGTCTTTCGGTTGCTGCACACGATGCATAAGCTTATAGCGATACATCTTGCGATCGGCATCCATCGTCATCTGGCGACGCGTGTCGCCAGCAAGTGGATCGACGCGCGAGCAGCCAAAGCTAAAGCTGGCGATCATGGGTGCCTTGCCACCTGAGCTCGCCTCGACCAGCCCGGCGCGTATCTGCTCCAAGCGCTGCTCGAGTTCAGTCTCGTTTGCGGAGAGGGAGATAAGCACAAACTCGTCTCCACCGATACGGAACAGCATCTCATCGTGCTCCATGGTTTCGGAGAGCGTGCGGCAGATGCTCAGAATATAGCGATTGCCTTCGGCGTGGCCAAACCTATCATTGCAATGCTTGAGATGGTCGATGTCAATATAGGCGCAGGTGAAGGGGCCGCCTTTGCGCCAGAGTTGCTCGACGTGACGGTCGAGTCCGCTGCGGTTGCCCAAGTTGGTGAGCGGGTCGATATAGGCGTTGCTCTCAAGCAGCCGGCGCTCTTGTTGCAGGATGGCATGCGTCTTTTTCAACTGCTCGCCAATGCCGCGCAACTCTACGGGCAGGGCGGCAACGTCAAGCTCGGCGGTCGAGACGCCATTCGCAAGTCGCTGGAGATAGGCAATAATCGATTGCTCGCCCAGGCGATATGGCTCGTTCATGATGAATAACCTCCTTGGGCGGAACAATGGTTTGTATTATATCCCCAATTCGGTTTGAATTGGGGATATAAGTTAGCTAATGGAGACAAATGCCCCCTTCGGCGGTGGCGTTTTGCTCGCGAGCGTACCAGTTGTTATTGCCACCATCGAGCAATGCCTCAAAATCCTTCGCCGGCATGGGGCGGTAGTAGAGGAAGCCCTGAGCGTAGCGGGCGCCCATGTGGCGTAGCATGCTCGCCTGCTCATTTGTCTCGACGCCTTCGACCACGACGGGCAGATGGAGCGACTGCGCCATTTCGAGCATCGATGAAATGATCCGCGTGCTGCGGCCTTGATCGCGGTCGGTGGGCACAAAGGTGCGGTCGAGCTTGATGACGTCGACGTTGACGTTCTTGAGCATCGCGAGCGTGGACTGGCCGGTGCCAAAATCGTCCATATAGGTCGAGAAGCCGCGGGTGTGCAGGTCAGCCGTCAGCTTGTCCACGGCCTCGGACTCTCCCGTATAAGCCGTCTCGGTGATCTCGATACGCATGAGCTCGGGCGGTAGGTTGTATTGGGCGGCAAGCGCCCCCATATGTTCGGCAACGTCGCAGGCAAGGATATCCACGCGTGACACATTAAGCGAAACCGGAACCACGCGAAGTCCTCGATTGATGCGTTCGCGCAGCCACGAGGCGACACCCTGCCAAATGTACTTGTCGAGCGTCACCACAAAGCCGCTTTCCTCGAGTGCGGGGATAAACGTTGCGGGCGAAATGAGAGAACCGTCCTTGTCAATCCAGCGCGTGAGTGCCTCGGCGCCAATGATCTCGCCGGTTTCCATGTCGACCTGGGGCTGCAGGTAGTACGTGATGCGGCCGTTTGAGAGCGCATACTGGAACTCGGTTAGCGTGTGGTGGAACGCAACCTCATGCTCATATTCCTCGGGGCGGAAAACGGCAATGCGCTCCTTAAAGTCGTTTTTGGCGCGTCGATTGGTAAACATGGCCTTGGCCTGCGCGTCGATAGTGATTTCCTCATTGGAGTCGATGGGGTAAACGCCCATGGACGGCCAGAAGCCTACGCCATCATCATGTCTGGCTACGGCCTCGCGAACGCGGTTGTAGATTTGATGGACGGTGATGTGCTTAAAAGGGATGAGTACGCAAAAGTCATCTTGGCCCCAGTACCCTGCGACGCCCATATCGGCATTCTCGATGTCCTTGAGGACCGTGCCCACATCGGCAAGCAGGCGGTCGCCTTCGGCCTGTCCATACCATTCGTTAAACAGGCGCATGTGGCCCATGTCGACCGTGGCGATGCACCAGGCGCCGTCGTGCCTTGCCTCGAGAAATGCGTTGGCACGCCGCATAAACTCGCTGGGTCGATAGAGGCCCGTGAGCATATCGATGCGTTCGGCGATTGCGCTTTTGCGTTCGACCTCGGGTATAGGGAGGCTGTCGTTGGGGACAAGCCCGCCAGCTGTGCGAAGGCGACGATCGAGTTCGCCCAAAACAGTCGATGCTTGGGAGTCCAGGCGTTCGTAAAAGGTTGGGACGACAAGACAGACGGGAGCAATGGTGTCGCCTGCGATTTGCACAGGAGCGAAAACGGCCTCTTTAAGGTGGCGGGTCAGTTGCTCGAATGCCTCGTGGTCCAAATCGTTGCTGAGCACGACAAACTGGACGCTTCGTGAACGGTAGACCCGGCTCCTGCCGCGGGTGATCGACAGCATGCGGCCCGCGTATTCGGCAAGCATGTTGTCGACAGCCTCGGCCCCGTAGAGTTCGTTGAGCTTTGTCGTGCCACGAACGCGCACCGCTATAAGCCCCGTCTCGCAACGGTCGCGGCGGCAGGCATCGATGGCGTTGACCAGCATACGCTGCGTTCCGAGGCCTGTGGCGGCGTCGACGGTTTCGGCAAGTGCGTGGTTGACGATCTCGCCGACATAGAGCGAGGGGACATTTCCGTCGCCGTCGATACGAAACCCTCGAGCACGGCAGAGGACGTAGTCGCCGGCGGCATTGCGTACGCGGTACTGCATAACTCGACGGTGTTTAGCGCCGTTATAGACTTGGTCGATGTCGTCGGTAAAAGCCTCAAGGTCATCGGGATGGACGCGCGTTTTCCAGTAATCGCTGCAGTTGTCTATATGCTCCGAAGGAAGACCGAGATCGCGCAAGGCACCTTGTGACCAAAGGGTGCGATGTTTGTCCAAGTTCTCGATAAAGAAATAGCGGCCCTCGTTGAGCATCGAAAAGGCGTCGAAAATACGATCGCTTATTTCGAAGTCATCGGCGTGGACTTGCGTGATATTGCGTCGATCGAGGTGCACGGCATGACGTAGCTTGTAGTCGTACATACGATGGTCGGCATCGAGCGTCATGCGATTGGGGGCTTCGCCCAGGGCGGGGTCGGCATGTGACACTCCGTAGCTAAACGAGTGGGGCATCTCGGAATCGTTGTTTTTGAGCAGGATCGTTCGGCAGTGTTCCAGACGTTCGGCGAGGTCGTCCTCGGTCGCAATCGTAGATAGGATGGCAAACTCGTCGCCTCCCAGACGAAATGCCGCCTCGTCTACCTTCATATACAGCTTGAGATAAAGGCTTACCTGCAAGATATAGCGGTTGCCCTTGTCATGGCCAAAGACGTCGTTGCAGTGCTTGAGATTGTCGATATCGATGAACGCCATGGTAACGGGGGTGTCCTGCTCCCAGAGCTCCTCGAGGGAGCGGGCAAAGCCGCCGCGGTTGCCAAGTCCGGTAAGCTGGTCGGTAAAGGCGGTCCTAATCAGATCATCCTGACGCTCGAGAAGGTCGCGAACGGTCTTTTCGAGCGTTTCGGTGTAATTGCTGACAGTATCCATGTCGTAAGCGGCTTTCTGAGGTCGGGCGAATTGCGTCGGGCGAGCTCGTTGTGCACACGCGTTGTTGTTCGGCGCTTTGCGTGTATCCAAGCCCCCGCCTCGCTGCGTTGTTGGGTTAATTTACCGGCTAATGTTCGCTGTTGATAACTGCTGAGTAGTAGAAACAACAGTGCAGAATTATATATGGGTGCACATGCTGTGGGCGGCTATTATTCGACAAATGGTAGCGCGACGATGCGATGTCCGATAAAAATGCGACTGAGACGATATATGTTGACGGGTATACTTGTTCCGGTTTTAAACGCAGGAACGGAGATGGTCGCATGGCACAGCCGGATACGACGCGCACGGTGGGGCTGGCACTCGAGGGAGGCGGCTACCGCGGTATGTATACAGCGGGCGTGCTCGATGTATGGATGGAGCGCGGTTTGACCTGCGACCATATGGTGGGTGTCTCGGCGGGCGCGGCGTTTGGCTACAACTTTAAATCGCGCCAGATCGGCCGTGCCATTCGCTATAACAAGGCCTATTGTGCCGATAAGCGCTATGCGGGTGTAGCAAGCTGGCTGCGGACCGGCGATATGTTCAATGCCGATTTTGCCTATCACGAGGTGCCTATCGAGCGCGATCCCATTGACTTGGAGACGTATCGCGCCTGTCCCATGCGGTTTACGTGCGTGTGTACCGATATCGAGACGGGCAAGGCCGTCTACCACGACCTGCCCTATGGCGACGAGAGGGATATTGAGTGGATCCGGGCATCGTCAGCGATTCCTGTGGCGACGCGTCCCGTTGCTATTGACGGGCATAAGTATCTGGATGGTGGCGTGGCTGATTCTATTCCCAGCGCATGGCTGTTTGCGCAGGGGTATGACCGCAATATCGTGGTACTCACGCAGCCGGCGGGCTTTGTGAAGCAGCCCAACAGCGTGATGCCGATGCTGCGGCGCGTGTTCCGTCACTACCCGGAGTTTGTCGCAGCGCTTGAGCATCGGCATGAGGTTTACAATGCCACGCTCGATGACCTGGCACGTCGTGAGGCCGCCGGCGATATCTTTGTGGTGCGTCCGAGCGAATCGGTGAAGGTGCCGTCGCTATGCCGCGAGCCCGATGAGCTCGAGCGCATCTATCAGATCGGCCGCCACGATGCAGAGGTGACCTTACCGGCGTTGGAAGCGTACCTGGCGGGGTAGAGCAAGCTGCCGTGGCCTCGACGGAAAGCGCGCCCCAGAATGGACGTCCAAACTGGGATGCGCTTTCCGTTATTGAAGATATGAGGCCGCGGAGCAACTGCTCGGCCTAGACTTATGCCTGCTGCCAGGTATCGACGAGCTCCTTGGCGGCGGCGTGGGGGTCGTCGGCACTGCAGACGGCGCTCACCACAAAGAAGCCGTCGACGCCGGTGGCCTTGAGCTGCGGCAGGTCGGCCGTCTTAACGCCGCCGCCTACCACGATGGGCACGGGGCTTGCCGCGTGGAGTGCGGCCAGGTCCTCAAAGCTTTTGGTGATGATGGAGCCGTCGGCCGCGCGTCCGCAATCGCGCTTGGTCTCGGTCTCGTGGAGCGGGCCGATGCCCAGGTAGTCGACCAGACTCATGTCGGCGGTCTTGACGTACTCGAGCATCTCCTCGCAGCGGGCCGAAAGGCCCACGATGGCATCGGGGCCCAAAAGTTTGCGGCAGACCTCGACGGGAATATCGCTCTGGCCTACATGCACGCCATCGACAGCAATACCCTGCTCGCGCGCGGCGAGTACGCAGTCCAGGCGGTCGTCGATTAACAGGGCGACCCGACCGGTCTTGCCGGCCTGTGCGATTGCCTGCGCGGCGTCGCCGGTCAGCGCAATGATCTCGCGGGCGCTTGCCACCTTGGAGCGCACCTGGATGCAGGTAAAGCCTGCGTCGAGCGCCTGGGCCACCACATCGCCCACGGGACGTCCCAGCGTGTTTTCGGGGCCGAGTACTAGATAGGCCGAGATATCAAGGTTGTCGCGGATGCTCATCGTGCTTCCTCCTGCTTTTTGATCTGCGCTTCCATGCGCTCGAGCTTGCCGGTCATGGTGTCGGTAAATCCGGGACGAATATCGGCTTTGAGCACGACTTCGGTGCGGATGCCCTTGCTCGCCAACACAAAGGTTGCGTTGCGCACGACCTGCATGACCTCGTCCCAGTCGCCCTCGATCTCGGTGAACATCGAGGTGGTGTGGTTGGGAAGGCCGCTGTCGCGAATGACGCGCACGACCTCGGCGACCTCGGCGGACAGCTCATCGCCGGTGCCGCACGGGGCGATGGCCACAGCGACGAGCGTGTTCATGCCGGTATTGGTTGCGGGCTCGGACATGGCCTATGCCTCCTCGAGCTCGAGTTGGTTATCGGCAATGTCCTGGGCGGTCGCGCGGTAGAGCTCGTCGATAAAGGCGACCTTAAAGCTTGCCGGGGCGTCGGCGACAGCGGCGGCACGCGTGCCGGCCACGTTGTAGGCGGCGGGGCCGCAGACGGCTGCCGTAAACGGGTCGGTGGCACAGGCGTACACGGCCAGCACGCCGCCCTGCGAGCAACCGCAGCCGGTGATCTTGGACATGAGTGGGCTGCCACCGTGGGACTTGGCCACCGTCGTGCCGTCGGTGATCAGGTCGACTTCGCCCGAGACCACTACGGCGCCGCCGGTGTAGCGGGCGAGCGCCACGGCAGCATCGCGGGCGGCGTCGACCGTGTCGGTGGTATCGACACCGCGTACGCGGCTCAGATCAGCCGCCTCGCCCTCAAGACCCCACAGGCCGGCGAGCGCGATGATCTCGGAGGCGTTGCCGCGCACGATGGCGGGCTTGTACTGCTTGAGTTCGTTTACCAGCTGGGTGCGCAGGCTACCGATGCCCAGGCCCACCGGATCGAGCACCCAGGGCTTGCCGGCGTCGTGTGCCGCCTTGGCCGCGCGGGGAATCGTCTGCTCGTAGATGGGGAAGAGCGTACCCATATTGAGATAGATGGCGCCGCCGCCGGCAACGAGTGCCTCGCCTTCGTCGGGCAGATAGACCATGGCGGCCGATCCGCCCACGGCGAGCTGTGCGTTGGCGACAAAGTCGATCGTCACCGTGTTGGTGATGGAACCGGCCATCGGATTGGTGGCGCGAATCTCCTCCACCGCCTTGACCATATGTTGCTTAAGCTGTTCCGAATCAATCACTGCACATGCCTCCTTGGCATAGAAAAGGGGCGCTGTGCATAGACAGCGCCCCTGTAAAGGCGGCATGCTCCCTACGCCAGCATTAACTGACAGGTTCAAAGGATTGGGCCCTATGCCCTCTCAGCCTTGTGGTTTGCACCGCCGGCACTCCCGCATCGAATCTGTTGTTCCCTATACTAACGCACCTGCCAAAAAGGGACAGGTTTATTTTGGCAGGTCGTTACAATAGGTAGGACCGATACGAATGGGGGCCTTATGATTAAACTTGTGCTGACCGATATGGACGATACGCTGATTCCAGCCGGGCATGACGGCGCCAGCGACTACGCCATCGAGGGCATTCATGCCATGCAGGCGGCGGGTCTGCACTTTGGCCCGGTTTCGGGTCGCCAGCCGTCCGCGATGGGCTGGATGTTCAAAAATCGTTCCGAGTGTTTTTCGACTGGCGCGTTCTGTAACGGCCAGGTGATGTTTGTCGACGGCGAGGTTGTTGCCTCCCGTGCGAGCGACAACGGTGCCCTCATGCGTCTTGCCGACTATCTTGAGCAAGAGACCGACGATACCTATCTGAAGGTCTATAGCCTGGGCGATGACTTTTGGGGCAACGATGCCTATTGCGTGACGAGTGATCCCGAGCGCGTTCGTCGCGCCATGGAGTCGGGCGGCAACGCATGGCTCAAAGGCGAAGAGGCCCCGTGCCGTCCCGTCGTCGATGACGCGCCGGTGTTCAAGGCGAATATCTGGAGTGCCCGTTCGCGTGAGGAGCTCGCGGAGCTACGCGAGCGCGTTGCCGCTGAGGTGCCGGAACTCTCGCTCGTGTTTCCCAACAACCGAGTGCGCCTGTTCGACATCCTTCCGGCTGGTTGGGACAAGGGCTGCGCTGCGCTGGAGCTAGCGCGCGCTTTGGGTCTGACGCCCGATGAGGTGGCCGTATTTGGCGATTCCGATAACGATTTGCCCATGATCGATGCCGTTCCCAACTCCGTTGCAGTCGCCAATGCCAACGAGGCTGTCACGGCTGCCGCGCGCTGGCATATCGGCGCTGCGGCAGACGATGCGGTTGCCGGGGCTTTGCATCAGATTGCCGCTTGCGCCGCGACGGGGGAGATGCCGCCGTTTATGCGCCTGCCGGGTACTGCCGACGCGAATCTCACGAACAGCTAAGGAGACAGCCATGAAGCTCCAGCAGCTCAGATATGTCGTCAAAGTTGCCGAATGCGGCAGCATTACCGAGGCCTCGCGCCGGCTCTTTGTATCGCAGCCTTCGATTACCGCGTCGATTCGCGATCTCGAAAACGAGATGGGTGTGCACATCTTTGAGCGCACCAACAAGGGCGTCATTGTGTCCGAGGAAGGCGAGACCTTCTTGGGCTATGCGCGCCAGGTACTCGACCAGGCCGACCTGCTCGAGGGCAAGTACAAGGGCGCATCCGAGCAGGTGCCGCACTTTAGTGTGAGCTGCCAGCATTATTCCTTTGCCGTCAACGCGTTTGTCGACGTGATCCGCGAGTTCGATGCCGCGCGCTACGACTTCACCCTGCGCGAGGAGCAGACTCACGAGATTATCGAGGATGTCGCGCATATGAAAAGCGAACTGGGCATCCTGTACTTATCCGAGCATAACCGCGAGGTCATCGAGCGCATGCTGGTGGCCAACGAGCTCGTGTTCGAAGGACTCTTCTGCGCCACGCCGCATGTCTTCGTCTGCGCCGACCATCCGCTGGCGGACCGCTCCAGCGTGACGCTCGAGGATCTGGAAGACTACCCGTTCCTGTCCTACGAGCAGGGCAGCTACAACTCGTTTTACTATTCCGAGGAGCTGACCTCGACGTTCGAGCGTCGCAAAAATATCCGCGTGCGCGACCGTGCGACGTTGTTCAACCTGGCCATGGGCCTCAACGGCTACACGGTATGCTCGGGCGTGATCAGCCACGAGCTCAACGGCCCCGGCATTATCTCGATTCCGCTCGACGTGGACGAGTACATGGAGATTGGCATCATCACGCGCAAGAACACGACGCTCACGCGCTACGGTCGGGCCTATATCGACGCGATTCGTCAGCATATCTAGGCTGCTGTGCTCCGCACGGTTCAAGTCTCTTTATGACAGTCCAGACTGATATAGGAAGCATCTATATCAAACTGTTATAAACGTATATTTTACGATGGTCATATGAGCGCTCATACTCTGTCCCAGTAAAGCAACCAATGCAAAGGGAGATATCTATGAGCACTTCGATTCAACCGAACGCGCCGTTTCGCGCCGATATTGTCGGCAGCTTTCTTCGTCCGCAGGCTGTAAAGGACGCCCGTGCCGCCTATGTCGCGGGTAAACTCGACGCTTCCGGCCTTAAGGCCGTCGAGGACGATGCCATTCGCGATTTGGTGGCAAAGCAGAAGGCCGCCGGCCTGCAGGTCATCACCGATGGTGAGTTTCGCCGCAGCTACTGGCACCTCGATTTTATGTGGGGCCTTAACGGCATTGAACGCCGTGCCTCGCGTACGGGTTATATGTTCCACGACGAGGAGACCACAGCCGACACCGCCGTGGTAACCGGCCCCATTAGCGGCGAGAACCATCCGTTCGTCGAGCACTTTAAATTTGTCAAGGCGCTCGAGGGGGAGGGCCAGGTCGCGCGGCAAACCATTCCGGCGCCGATCCAGACGTTCTCCGAAGTCACGCTCGACCGCTGCGACGGCCAGCAGGAGAGCCTGCGCGCTGTCTATAAGACCGATGAGGAACTTGCCGACGCCATCGCAGCCGCTTATCGCACGGTGATCGCCGACCTGTACGCAGCAGGCTGCCGCAACATCCAGTTTGATGACTGCACCTGGGGCATCTACTGCGACACCGATTTTGTCGCCAAAACCGGCATGAGCCCGGTCGACCTGCAAAAGGTAAGCGAGCTGGGCGTGGCGCTCAACAATGCCGCCATCGCGGACAAGCCCGACGATCTGGTCATCAACACGCATGTGTGCCGCGGCAACTACCACTCCACCTATGCCTTCGAGGGCGGCTATGACCCCATCGCGCCGTACCTGTTCGCAAACGAGGATGTCGATGCATTTTACCTGGAGTTCGATACGCCGCGCGCCGGCGGTTTTGAGCCGCTCAAGTACGTTGCCCCGGGCAAGAAGGTCGTGCTGGGCTTGGTAACCACCAAGGCGGCAGAGCTCGAGAACGAGGATGTTATCGTCGAGCGCATCCGTGAAGCCGCAAAGTACGTGCCGCTCGAGAACCTGTATCTGTCGCCCCAGTGCGGCTTTGCCAGCTGCGAGATTGGCAACAAGCTGACCGAGGACGAGCAATGGGCAAAGATCGCGCTGGTCAAGCGCGTTGCCGAGCGCGTTTGGAAATAACGGTAACGTTCGCAGGTGGCGGCGCGTGCGAGACATGGCGTATCGCGTACAATGGTTCGGATCGTATCGTTCGGGCAGGTTATCCGATATGCCCGATCACCCTTCCATTCGAAAGGACATCCATGTCCCAGTCTTCGACGCCCGCCGTCACCGATGCCATCTACGATGCATCGTCGCTTGGCCGCCCGCGCATGTTCCTGCTCGGTCTGCAGCACCTGTTTGCCATGTTTGGCGCCACCGTGCTGGTGCCCGTGCTCACCGGTCTCTCGGTTTCGGCGACGCTTTTGTTTGCCGGCTTGGGCACGCTGCTGTTCCACTTCTTGTCGCGCGGTAAGGTGCCGGCATTTTTGGGCTCATCGTTTGCCTTTATTGCCGGTTATGCCGCAATCGCGCCCAACGGCGAGACCGAGCTTTTGCCCTACGCCTGCCTGGGCGTAGCTTGTGCCGGTCTGCTCTATCCGGTGCTGGCGGCGCTCTTCCGCGCGTTTGGCGCCAAGCGTGTCATGCGTTTCTTTCCGCCGGTGGTGACTGGCCCCATCGTCATTTCCATCGGCTTGATCCTGGCAAGCTCCGCTATTGCTAACTGCCAGACCAACTGGCTTGTGGCTGTCATTGGCGTTGCCGTTATCGTCATCTGCAACATCTGGGGCCGTGGCATGGTCAAGATCGTGCCGATTTTGCTGGGCGTTGTGGTGAGCTATGCCGTTGCGGCTGCGCTCGGCGAGGTTGATTTCTCGGGCGTTGCCGCCGCTCCGTGGGTCGGTCTGCCCATCGTGTGGGACAACACCGTGTTTGCACTCTTTGGGCCGCAGTTCGATAGCGGTCTTGCCACGACGGCCATCATCACCATCATGCCGCTGGCCTTCGCGACCATGATCGAGCATATCGGCGATATCTCTGCTATCGGTTCGACTTGCGAGCGCAACTACATTGCCGATCCCGGTCTGCATCGCACGCTGCTCGGCGACGGCCTTGCCACGATTCTGGCTTCGCTCTTTGGCGCTCCGGCCAACACTACGTATGGTGAGAACACCGGCGTGCTCGCCCTGACGCGCGTGTTCGACCCGCGCGTAATTCGAATTGCCGCGTGTTGCGCCATCGTGCTTTCGTTCTGCCCCAAGTTCGCGGCTGTCATTGCGGCCATGCCGGCGTGTGTGATCGGCGGTGTGTCGCTCGTGCTCTACGGCATGATCAGCGCTGTGGGCGTCCGCAACCTCATCGAGAACCAGGTCGATTTCCAGAACAACCGCAACGTGCTGGTTGCCGCGCTGGTGCTCGTGCTTTCGCTCGGCATCGCGTACAGCACCGCCGGCGCCATCGTGTTGGAGCTGGGCGGCGTGACCATTTCGCTGTCCGGCATTGCCGTGGGCTCACTGGTGGGCATTGTGCTCAACGCCATCCTGCCGGGTAACGACTTTGAGTTTGATGTCTCCGAGCTTGAGGAGGCTGCTGAGTAGCAGCTGCGTTCAGCTAAAACAAGATATGGTGCCTATGCGTATATGCGTGTGGGCACCATTTTTAATGTGTCAGTATCCAGTGGATGCCGCGGGCCATGCGTAAGTCGGTTTGGGCAAAGTGATTGCCGGGGTTGAGCTCCAGCGTTGTTGGAATGCCGCGCTCGACGAGCAACGCTTCCATCGCGCGTGTGTCGTCGAGTACATGCCGCATCATGCGGTTGGGCGTCTTGGTTTCCTTTTTGCCGAGTGACAGGTAGACGGCTTGCGGGCTGCCGGCAAAAGGGGCCGTGCTGGCACGGTCGACAAAGTCGGGAAACCATAGCGACCCCGATGCGCTCGCGGCGCGGTCAAAGGCGTCGGTTTGCCAGAGGGACCAGAGTGCGAAGAGGCCCGCGAGCGAGTAACCGGCAATGCCGCGCCAGGTGGGCGGCTGAGGAAGCGACGACTCGACCTGGGGGATTATCTGATTCAGCAGCTCATCAAGAAAATCGGCAGCTTGGCCGCCGAAAGGCTCGGCATCGCGTACGGTCCCGTCGCATGCCCAGGGGCTCAGCTCGCGATTCCAATCGAGCCCGCCAATGGTGACGAGGGCGAATGGCGGACAGTCGAGCTCTCGGCAACACTTATAAACCTCGCTGCCGTCGCCCACGACCACAGGAAGGTAGATGACAGGCGCGCTTTCCGTATGATTCGAATAAACGGTTATCTGCTTTTGATGCGCTTCCATGACGGGCTTCTCTCAGTGTTGTGATATCGGCAGCCCCAATTGTCGCACGCCAGCGTATGCCGGTTGGGCTAGACCAAAGACAATCTCGTGCATCCCCTGCGGACTCATATGGAAAACGCCACCGCCGGAGGGGAGCTCGGCGGTGGCGTTGTTAAACGGTGCTGGGGCTCGGGGCCTTCGCGGGAGCTGCCATGTGCGCAGAGGCGTTTAAGAACGCTTACGGCTCGCCATGGTGCCTGCGGCGATAGCGGCTGTTCCCGCAAGGACGGTTGCCACGATGGCCGCACCCGAGGTGTCGCCGGTTGCCGCGAGCACGCCGGTAGTCTTGGCTTTCGTGGTTGAAGCCGCAACGGCCTTGGTCGGCTTTGAGCCCTCAGGCTTGGGGTTCTGCTTGGACTCCGCGGGCTTGCTTTCTGCGGGCTTGGTCTCGTCGGGCTTGGGGTCTTCCGGCTTGGCTACCTCGGGAGGTGCGATGGTCGTACTTTTGGCGACTGCTTTGATATAGAGGGAGTCGACCGTGGCGTCGCCCGTGCCGATGGCCTGGCCTGCCTCGTAGATGCCGTCACGGAGCTTGCGATAGTCAATGACCTTGCCGCCTTCGGGCGTCTGGATGGCGGCGTTCTCAATCTTGATGGTGCCGATTGTCTTGCCGTCAGCGCTCATGGCACGGGCAAAGATTGCCGCTGTATCTCCTTCGGCCGTTACCTTGCTGCGGATGATCGAGATGACTGCGGGTGTGACGCCCTCGCTGGTCTGGGCGATGATGCCGATGTTCTCGCCTTGGGGTTCGCGCCTCGTCTCGCCATCTTGGTTTTCGCTGTAGGGGATGGGGCCGTCGCCGTTCTCGACATAGCGGGCTATGGCCTTGACAACGGAGTCGCTGATGTAGATGTGGCCGCCCTTCTCGTTGGGTCGATCGTTTCTGGTGGAGAATGCAGCCGAAACCTCGCCTTCCGCAAACGCGTCCACGGTGGAGCCGTTCTTGACGACGATGTCGTCCTGGTAGGTGAAGAGGGCGTTGGCGCCACCGTATCTGCCTTTACTTGCACGGACCGTCACGTTTGCATGATCGAGGGTGATGCCCTTGTGGGCATAGACGCCATATTCAACACCGTTTACGTTGAGGGAGGCGTTTGTGGCTGCGAGGCTGCCCTTGGCCTCGACGGCAGCGTCTTTCTCGGAGCTTGCCTTGACCTGGCTGCCGTCCGAGATGTTGATATTGCCGCTGCTCCAAAGGGCCTCACCATCGGCTGAGCTTGCCTCGACCGTCCCGCCACCCTTGATGGTGAGGTTCTTGTCGGCTCCAATACCCTTGTCCTTGGTAGCCCTGGCGGTGATGGCTCCGCTGTCGTCAATCGTGATATTGCCGTTTGCCCTGATGCCATCCGATGCACCCGTGGCGTTGACGTTGCCCGAACCTTTGATAGCGAGATCACCTCCGGCATTGATGGCATCAAACCCAGTGCTCGTGGCGTTGACGGATCCGGCTCCGTCGATGTTGATATTACCCGTGGAGAGGATAGCGTCCTCAGTAGATGTCACGCTGAGCGTGCCGCCCTCGTCGCCTTGGATATTGAGCTCGGCATTCTCGTTAGTGCCATGAGAAACGTTGATGCTTTCGATCCATTCGGCAGTGACGATGTTGGTTCCCGAGTAATTCACGTTGAGCTTGCCTGCGGCCTGGATCTCGCCGCCGTTATAGTTGTTGAGCTTCAAGTCGTCGGCGCCGTCCCACGACCAGGTACCGGCCTCGTCGCTCGCCGCGGTGTTGTACTTGTTGCCGCCGACCTTGACCCATTCCGCTGCGAGCGAGACGCTCGGCATGAGCAGCGAGCTCACCGTGAGCGCGCACACGGCGCCCGCGACGATGCGGCGCGTCACGCGGCGCCAGCTGCCGTGCGCGAGTCCTATGCGACGGCGAACGTCGGGTTCGGCAACATGGGTTCCGGCGGTAGTGTCATTGCGTTTGGGGGTCGTGAACAAGGCTGCCATGGTTGCTCCCGTTCTCATAGGGCCTATACGACTAGATTCAGCGTATCTGCTGGATGTTGCCGGCGGTAGTGCCGTTTGGAGGGCAAAATGGCCAAAATGGGGGAGAAATAGGCCGCACGCCGGCGCAGGGACCGGCGCTAAAAGAAAAGCGCGGGGCCGCATGGCGACTCCGCGCTTTATTGTTCAGCTTTTGCAGCCTTGCCCTTACGCTACGAAGAAGTAGACGAGGAAGGCAAGGGCCGCGATCCACCCGTCCCGTGCGAAAAAGTGTTTACGAGCGCTTGCGGCTCACCACGGCGCCTGCGGCGATGGCGGCTGTTCCCGCAAGGGCGGCTGCCACGATGGCTGCGCTCGAGGCGTCGCCGGTTGCCGCGAGCTTGCCGGTGGTCTTGGCTCCCGTGGCTGCAACTGCAACGGTCTTGGTCGTCTTCGTGCCCTCGGACTTGGAACCCTCGGGCTTGGTCTCGCCGGGCTTCTCCTCGGGTTTGGTCTCCTCGGGAGGAACGATGACCGTGCTCTTGGCGACAGCTTCGTCGTAGGGGGAGTCGACCGTGGCGTCGCCCGTGCCGATGGTTTGACCCGCCTCGTAGGAGATGCTGGAGCCGTACTCTTCTTCGTAGCGATAGTTAATGATCTTGCCGCCTGCGGGCGCCTGAATGGGAGCGCCTTCGATCTTGATGGTGCCGATCGCCTTGCCATCTTCGCTTATGGCAAGAGCGAAGATTGCCGCCGTGTCTCCCTCAGCCGTGAGCTTGCTGCGGACGATCGAGATACTCGCGGGCGTGATGCCCTCGTAGGTCTGGGCGAAGATACCGATGTTCAGACCCCTAGGCTCAGGGATGACCGCGCCGCTTTGGTCGTTGCTGTAGTGATCGGGGCCGTCGCTACCGGACTCGACATAGCGGGCTATAGCCTTGACAACGGAGTCGCTGATGTAGATGTGTCCGCCAGCGACGTTTGGCTGGTGGTTTCTGGTAGAGATTGCAACCGAGAATTTGCCTTCCGCGAACGCGTCCACGATGGAACCATTCTTGATGACGATGTCGTCCCCGTCAGTGATGAGGGCGATGGCCTGGCCGCCGCTCGCGCTTGTACGGACCGTCACGGTCGCGTGATCGAGCGTAACGCCCTTGTAGGCATAGACACCATATTCAACACCGCTTGCGTCAAGGGAGGCGTTCGTGACCGCGAGACTGCCCTCAGTGTCGACGGCAAGATCTCCCTGGGAGCTTGCCTCGACCTGGCTGCCGCCCGAGATGTCGATGTTGCCGTCAGCCCAAATCGCCGCTTCTTCTATCGAGCTTGCTTCTACCTTGCCACCGCCTTTGATGATGAGGTCACTGCCCGCGGCGACGCCGTAACCTTCGCCTCCTTTAGCGATCACTGTGCCAGAGGAATCGATGGTGGTCTTGCCCTTGGATTGGATACCTTCGGTACCGCCCGTTGCATTCACGGTGCCCGAGCCCGTGATAGAGAGGTCGCCCTTTGCCTCAATTCCGTCGGAAGTAGTGCTTGTGGTGT
Organism: uncultured bacterium; assembly: GCA_905215275.1. Classification (GTDB taxonomy): domain Bacteria; phylum Actinomycetota; class Coriobacteriia; order Coriobacteriales; family Coriobacteriaceae; genus Collinsella. The sequence continues at coordinate 27,199 of CAJMPE010000001.1, forward strand.
TCACAGTGCCTGGGCCAGAAATGGAGAGGTCGCCTGTGGATTTAATTGCATCGGCCTCGGCTGTCACATTGAGCTCATCCGTGCTATTCGAGCTCGTTATGTTCAACTCCGCTTTCTGGTTAGTGCCATCCTGCGCTTTGATGGCGGCTCCGGTGTAATCGGGCTCGGTTTTCACGGTGTTCTTGCCCTCGTAGGCAATGTTGAGCTTGCCAGCGGCCTCGATCGCACCGCCGTCATAGCCGTTGAGCTTCATGTCATCGGCGCCGTCCCAGCTCCAGGTGCCAGCCTCGTCACCCGCCGCGGTGCCAGCGTCATACCGGCTGCCGCCGACGTCCACCCACTCGGCGGCAAGCGAGATGCTCGGCATGAGCAGCGAGCTCACCGTAAGCGCGCATACGGCGCCTACAACGATGCGGCGCGTCACGCGACGCCAACTGCCGTGTGCGAGCAGCGTGCGACGGCGCACGTCGGGCTCGACAAAATGGGCTCCAGAGGTTTTGTCATTGCGCTTGGGGGTCGTGAACAAGGCGGCCATGGTTACTCCCATCCTCATAGGGCCTATGCGATTAAGCCCAGCATATCTGCAGGATGCAGCCGGCGGTAGTGCCGTTTGGAGGGCAAAATGTCCAAAACTTGGGAAGCAAAACATCGCGCGTCCGTGCGTTGCCTGGCTTTAAAAGAAAAGCGCGGAGCCGCTCGATGCGACTCCGCGCTTTGGTGTTCTGCTTTGGCAGCATTGCCGCTACGCTACAAAGAAGTAGACGAGGAAGGCAAGGGCTGCGATCCACATGAGCGGCTTGATCTTGGAGGCCTCGCCCTTAAAGAGTGCGACGATCACGTAGGCGATAAAGCCCAGACCAATGCCGGCAGAGATGGAGTAGGTGAAGGGCACGCCGGCGATAATCATGAACGCCGGGAAACCCTGCGACACGTCGGACCAGTCGATCTCGGAGGCCTCGCTCATCATGAGGTAGCCGACGTAGACCAGGGCACCGCAGGTGGCGGCGCTGGAAACGATGGTGACGATGGGGGAGAAGAACGCGGCGAGAATGAACAGCACGCCGGTGGTGACGGAGGTGAGGCCCGTGCGGCCACCGTCGGCAGCGCCAGAGGTGGACTCGACGAAGGTGGTGATGGAGGAGACGCCCATGAAACCGCCCACAGCGGCGGCGGCGGAGTCGACGATCAGGATCTCCTTGATATTCTCGACGTTGCCGTCGTCGGTGAGGAACTCGCCCTGCTTGGCCACGGCCATCGCGGTGCCCATGGTGTCGAAGAAGTCACTCATGAGCAGCGAGAACGAGATGACGAGGAGCGCGGGGTCGGTAAGGACCTTGACGATGGCGGGCACGCCGCCGGCGTCGGCGATGGGGCCACCGATGCTCGAGAAGTCGAGCGGGGCGATGATACCGGTCGGAGCATGGGTCACACCTAGGGGGATACCGGCGATGACGGCGACGACGATGCCGATGAGCAGCGAGCCGGGGACGTTGCGGCAGGCGAGGGCGACTGTCACCAGGATGGAGATAATGCCGACGATGAAGGTGGGGGAGGTGATGTCGCCCAGACCGACGAGTGTACCGGCGCCAGCGGTGATAATGCCGGCATCGCACAGGCCAATCATGGCGATGAACAGGCCCAGGCCCACCGAGATGGCGTGACGCAGGACAACCGGGATGGCATCCATGATGGCCTCGCGCAGGCCACAAAGCACGAGCAGCAAGATGACGACGCCCTCAAGGAAGATGACGCTCATGGCCACGTGCCAGTCACCGCCGCAGACGGTGGTGGTGATTCCAGCGATCATCGCGTTGACGCCTAAGCCCGACGCGCAGGCGAGCGGGCGGTTGGCGAAGATGCCCATGCAGATGGTCATGATGCCGGCGCCCAGGCAGGTGGCGCAGGCGAGCGCTCCCGCATCGATGCCAGCGCCCGAGAGCACCGCGGGGTTGACGGCGATGATGTAGGCCATCGCCAGGAATGTTGTCAGTCCAGCGCGAAGTTCGGTCCCGATCGTGGACTTGCGCTCACTGACGTGAAATAGTTCGTCCATGCATACCCTTTCCTTGTTCGGCCCCGAGTTTAGGCCGATTGACACGAACTCACCCACTATAGCCCCTTTACGACGCTGTTGTTCCTCGCATGTTGATGTTCGGCGCTTTGTAGCAGACGGACGGTATTTTTCGCATGAAAATGTGTGGGTACCGTATACTTAAGCGGTTACAACGAACTCTTTGGAGGAACGTATGATTAAAGAGCTCTGCCGCGACGAGGCTATCCTGTCCCAGCGTTGCGAGGTTGCGACCGTCGAGGACGAGTCGGTTGCTCAGGACCTGATCGATACCATCAAGTCGCTCGACGATGCCGGCTGCCTTGCCGCTAACCAGATTGGCGTTACCAAGAAGGTTTGCGTCTACCTGGACGATGCCGGCGAGCCTCACGTACTCTACAACCCCCGTCTGGTGTTTGGCCTGGGCGCCAGCAAGATGGAGGAGAGCTGCCTGACGCACGAGGAGGTCACCAAGTCCACGCGCTACATCAAGTGCAAGGTTGCTTTTGACCAGATCGTCGACGGCAAGATGCGCGAGCGCAAGCAGGACTTCGTCGGCTTCGAGGCACAGATGATCCAGCATATGATCGACCACTGCCTCGGCAAGTTGGTCTAAGGGGATCAAAGCACCGCACCTTGCCGCTCAATCGTCGCTCGCATACCTTAAGTACGCTTCGCTCCTCTTTCGTGGCAATCTGCGGCACTTTGACCCCTTAGACGACCTGCGGGGTTAACTTGGTTGAGTTTATCCTGCTTGAATAGCCCGGGCGTGACATTGTTGTCATGTCCGGGCTTTTGTGTTTAGCCCCTTTTTGTTTGGAGACAATAACCTTAGCAAGAACGTAAAGCTGGGAGGCGCCATGTGTACGAGCATTCGATTTACCGATAATTCTGGCCACATGTATCTAGGCCGCAACCTCGACTGGAGCTTTGACTATGGCCAACAGGTTCGCGTGATGCCGCGCGGGTTTCACATTCCGTATTCGTTTATCGACGACGCGACAGCGGCGCACGCGGTGATCGGTATGTGCATCGATTACAAGAACTACCCTATGTTCTTCGACTGCGGCAACGATGCGGGCCTTGCCGTGGCGGGTCTCAATTTCCCGGGTTATGCCGAGTATGCCGAGGGGCCGGTTGATGGAAAGACCAATATCGCGGCCTATGAGTTTCCCCTGTGGGTGGCAGCGACGTTCTCGACGGTCGATGAGGTCGAGGCCGCGCTGCGCGACACGGTGATTGTTGCCAAATCTGCCGGAGAGGGGCTGGGCGTGTCGCTGCTCCATTGGATTATCGGCGACAGCCAGCGCAGTATCGTGGTCGAGATGATGGCTGACGGCCTGCATGTATACGACGATCCGGTCGACACCCTTGCCAACCAGCCGACCTTCCCGTGGCACATGGAAAACCTCCGCACCTATATCACCGCCACAAGCGATTTTCCGCAGACGGCGACATGGCGTGGCGCCGAGCTCAAGCCCTATGGCGCGGGTGCCGGCACGCGCGGTATTCCGGGTGACTGCTATTCGCCGAGCCGTTTTGTAAAGGCGGCGTACCTCAATGCCAATTACCCGCAAAAGGAGAGCGAGACCGAAAACGTCGTCCGCATGTTCCGCTCGCTCGAGGGCGTGGTGATGATCGAGGGGGCGTCCAGGATGGGCGATGGCAAGTTCGAGAAGACTATCTACACCGGATGCTTTAGCGCGCGCACGGGCAATTATTACTACGCGATGTATGGGGATCCGTCGATTCGCTACGTGAGCCTGATGGATGCCGAGGGCGCGAGCCCCGATAGGCTCGTGGTTCCCGAGCCGCGTCGTTCGTAACTCGCCGGTCCGTTGCGACATAAAACGGCTCCGCACCTTTTATGAGATGCGGAGCCGTTGTCGTCAATGGCTGGTGGCGTGTTAGAAGTTGGCGTCGTTGAGCTGGGTGCTCTCGAGTCCGTCGAGTTGCTGTTGCTCGGGCGTATCGGCGACGCTCTCGAGCAGCTCGGTGGGATCGACGTTCATGCTCTTGCCGGCCTCGTTGCCGTTGACCAGGTCGTCCGAGAAGATGTCGACTTCCATTTCCTCGGCCTCTTCGATCTGAACCTCGAGCGGCACCTGGGTGCGCACGAGCTTAACGGCCGGGCGCATGCGGGCAAACAGCGGCACGTACTCGATGATGATGGCCGAGTTCTCGAGGCCATACCAACGTGCCGGGCTTCCGCAGGCGCGGCGGCGTACTTGATGGCCATGACGCGATGGTCGTTGCGGTTGATGTCCGTTTCGGGGGCAAGCATCTTGCGCAGCATGCAAAAACGGAAGTCGCCCACGTTGCCGCGTGTCTCGTAGATGGAGTAGGTGTGATGCTGCGGCGGCAATTCACCCGATGCCATCAGGTCGCCAACGATCTGGCGCAGGTAGGCGTTGATGCGCTGATTGACCTTAAAGCCCAGGTCCAGGCGCACGCGGAACAAAAAATCCGTGCCAAAGGTCTCGACGGAATACTCGTGCGTATAGGGCTCATCGGTAACGTGCACGTTGATGAACCAGTATGCCTTGGCGCGCTTGGGATGTTTGTCCAAGATGGAATAGAGCACGTCGCGGTCGAGCGTGAGCGGGTCGGGGCTGTTGGTGAGGAACACCAGGTTGTCGGCGAGCACGGGGTAGGTCTCGTCATTGCGCAGGCGGTTGAGCTGATCGATGTACTTGGAGACGGGCAGCAGGATCGTTTGCGTGCGCTCGATGGCGGTACCGCGACGCCACACGTACATAAGGCCAAACAGCAGCGAGGCCAAGAAGATCATCACATAGCCGCCGTCAAAGAACATAGTGAGGCACGAGGCAAAGAAGCAGAGCTCGATGGCGCCAAAAAGCAGGGCGAAGACGCAGGCGCCCAGTCTGTGCTTGAGAATGCCGGCGATATAGCTCGTCAAAAGCGTCGTGGTCATAAGCATGGTCACGGTAATGGCGAGGCCATAGGCGCTCTCCATGCGCTCGGAGTTCTGGAACAGCAGCACGATGAAGATGCAGCCGACCCACATGATGTTGTTGACGAGTGGAATATAAAGCTGGCCCTTGGTGTCGCTGGGGTAGTGGATGCGCAGGTGCGGCATAAGGTTGAGGCGCGTTGCTTCCGAAACCAACGAGAACGAGCCGGTAATGAGCGCCTGCGAGGCGATGATGGCCGCCACGGCCGAAAGCACGATGGCAAAGGGGCGCAGGGGCTCGGGAAGCATCATATAGAACGGGTTGACGATATCCATCGCGAGCATCTGGGGATTGGAATTGTTGGCGAGCAGCCAAGCGCCTTGACCCAGATAGTTGAGGATAAGGGCCGCCTTAACAAATGGCCAGGATGCATAGATGTTTGCCTTGCCCACATGACCCATATCCGAGTAGAGGGCCTCGGCGCCGGTCGTCGACAGAAAGACGAAGCCGAGCACCATAATGCCCGAGTGGTTGATGGGCGAGAACAGGAACATGATGCCGCGGATGGGGTTGAGCGCGCGCAGGATGGACAGGTTGCCGAGCATGTTGAACAGGCCGGCGCCTGCCAGGAACAGGAACCACAACGTCATGAGCGGGCCGAACAGCTTGCCGATCGACGAGGTGCCGGCGCGCTGCATGGCAAACAGGCCGCAGATAATGATGATGGTAATAATGATGACGTTGGTTTGCCCGTCACCCAATAGCGCGTGGCCCCACTCGATGGTGCGCAGACCCTCGATGGCCGTGGTAACCGTGACAGCGGGGGTGAGGATGCCGTCGGCGAGCAGCGCCGCGCCGCCAATCATGGCGGGGAGAATCAGCCACGGCGCCACCTTACGCACAAGACTGAACAGGGCGAAGATGCCGCCTTCGTTATGGTTGTCGGCCTTCATGGCGATTACAACGTACTTGACCGTGGTCACGAGTGTCATGGTCCAGATGACGAGCGAGAGCGCGCCCAGGATCATGTCCTCGCTGACGGTACCGATGCCGCCGTTGTTGGCGACGATTGATTTCATGGTATACATGGGGCTCGTGCCGATGTCGCCGTATACGACGCCGAGCGTTACGAGTAGCATGCCAGCAGAGAGGGGAATGGCTCCATGTCCGCCTTGACTACGCTGGTCTTGGAGGCTTGCCTCCAGCTTGTTGTGTGCCACGTGGACTCCCTTGGACATCTGGCCTCTGCCACGAGCAGCAGACCTTTATGCCATCTTTATACATATAAGAGCAGTTTGGCACATCGGGGTGTTTTAGACAATAATCCCCATCTGGGGATTATTCATGTACGCAGGTAGTATTTCAGAGCAGGGGCTATTAAGCACGTGCTGTCTGGGCGATGCCAGCCTTGGTGTTTGCGCGTTTGCCGGCGAGTTCGCAAAAAATCGCGCCGCCGATGATAAACGCGGCGCCCATCAGGCGGACCGGTGTTATGGTTTCGCCCAAAAGGACGGCCGAGAACACGACGGCCGAAAGCGGCTCAAGGTAGCCGACGACGGCGACGGTCTGCACGGGCAGTTTGGCGACGGCGCTAAAGTAGAGCAGGCAACCGAGTCCGGTGTTGACAATGCCGAGCATGGCAACGGCGCGCCAATCGATGCCAGCGGCAATGCTGGGGGAGAGGAACGAGGGAGCGCCCTGCGTGATGAGCGTGAGGACCAGCGCGGTCACAAAGGCGGCGCTCGCCTGGAGCGTGGAGTTCTCGAGGCCTTCGATGTGTGGCGCACCCTTGCTGGCGATGACCATCAGCGCATAGCAAAATGCCGAGGCGATACCGCAGACGATACCCGCAATGGGCATATTGCCGCCGAGGCCTTGTGCTGCAACGAGAAAAGCACCGCAGGCGACGGCGATAAACCCGGCGATTTTGCCGCCGGTCAGTTTTTCGCCAAAGATGAGTGGGGAGAGCGCCATGACAATGATGGGGCCGCAGTAGTACAGCAGCGAGGATACGCCGACGCCGATCGTCTGGTAGGCGCGGAACAGAAAAATCCAGCTGGCGCCCAGCGCGGCTCCCGAGAGGAGGAGGGCTGCGGCTTCGCGGGGGCGAGATGGCGCCTGCAACTTATGGCTTTGGGTGATGGCGAGGATGGTGACAAGCGAGAGCGCGCCCAAAAACGTGCGTAGTAGCACGATATCGGAGCTCGGCAGCGCGATGGCGGCGGCGATGATGCCGTTGGAGCCAAACAATAGCAATGCTGCTAAGTACGTAAACAGTCCGTTGTCTATGCGCTTCCGTCCCCTCTATATTCGAGCATATTCACTATGGGTGAACTGGCAGTAGAAGAAAAGCGAATATAATGCATGGTTAACATGACAAAAATTCATGTAAAGGTGGAGGCGTGTCGTGGAAACGAATATTCAAAAGATGCAGGTGCTGCTGGAGACGGTGCGCGCCGGAAGCTTTACGCGTGCTGCCGAGCGCCTGAGCTATTCGCAGTCGGGCGTGAGCCGTATGGTGGCCGATCTTGAGGCCGATTGGGGCTTTAAGGTGCTCGACCGCAGTCGCGAGGGCGTAGTGCTTTCTGCCGACGGGCGGCAGGTCATGCCGGCTGTCGAGGCGCTCTGCGAGGAATTCACTCGCTTGCAGCGACGGGTGGATGAGATGCGCGGGCTCATGCGCGGCAAAATCTGCATCGGTACGTTTTCGAGCGTGGCGACCCACGTGCTGCCGCCGGTGATTGCGCGCTTTCGTGCCGATCATCCGGATGTCGATTATGAGTTGCTGATGGGTGATTACTCAGAGATTGAACAATGGGTGGCTGAGGGTCGTTGTGACCTGGGCTTTATCCCGCGCGAGCCACGCGGCGCCGGCATGGCGTCGCGACCGTTGGTGCAAGACGAGCTGATGGCCGTGGTGCCAGCGGACTCCTCGCTTGCCACCGCGGAGGTCGTTTCCCTTGCCGATTTGGCCAACGAGCAGTTTATCCTGCTGGAACGCGGTAGCGACGACGAGATTACGCCGCTGTTTCGCCGCGCTGGCCTGGCGGTGCGCTCTAAGCTGTCGACCTGGGATGACTATGCGATTATGGCCATGGTCGAGGACGGCCTGGGCGTGAGTGTTCTTCCCGCGCTCATCTTGCGCCGCTGTCAGTTCGATGTTGCCGTGCGCCCACTCGAGGGACATCCTCATCGGCAGATCAACGCCATATATCGAACGGCCGACGTTTCGCTTGCCGCTGCTCGATTCCTTGAATACCTCTAAACGCGTGCATGTCATTGTCCGCTTTGGGCAAATCTCGGAGTCCGGTACATTTTCTTATGAAATTGAACTATCGAATGAGGTGCCGCGTTATACTGCTTGCTAAATTGAACCATGGTTCAATTCGTGTTCTATAAATTGAACTTTGCCAGCAAGGAGGTTCTAGTGGCCCAAGAGACGTTTAGCGATCGCCTGCGACAGGCTATGTCCGATCGCGACGTTCGCCAGTCGGACGTGATCCGCGCATCGGAGATGCTCGGCAAAAAACTCGGCAAGAGTCAGATGAGCCAATATGTGAGCGGCAAGACGATCCCGCGGCGCGATGTGGCCGAGCTGCTCGCCCGTATTTTGGAGGTCGATGTTACCTGGCTGCTTGCCGGCGACGCCGATCAAGGCGAGGCATCATCACCCCGCAACGATTCCAAGCCCGAACCCCATCCCTCAGCTCAAATTGCAAGGAGCACCACCATGCGTACTTTTTCTAAATCCACCAAGCTCGATAACGTCCTGTATGACGTGCGCGGTCCCGTCGTCGACGAGGCCGCCCGTATGGAGGACGAGGGCGAGCGCATCCTCAAGCTCAATATCGGCAACCCGGCGCCCTTCGGTTTCCGCACGCCCGATGAGGTCATCAAGGACATGCGCCAGCAGTTGCCCGACTGCGAAGGCTATTCCAACTCGCGTGGCCTGTTCTCTGCGCGCAAGGCGATCATGCAGTATTCGCAGATCAAGGGCCTGCCCAACGTTCAGATGGAGCACATCTACACGGGCAACGGCGTGTCCGAGCTCATTCAGCTTTCGATGAACGCGCTGCTCGACAACGGCGACGAGATCCTGATCCCCAGCCCCGACTATCCGCTCTGGACGGCGTGCGCAACCCTTGCCGGCGGTCATCCTGTGCACTATCTGTGCGATGAGCAGGCCGATTGGTATCCAGACCTGGAGGATATGGAGTCCAAGATCACGAGCGCGACCAAGGCCCTCGTCATCATCAACCCCAACAACCCCACGGGCTCTGTCTATCCGCGCGAGGTGCTCGAGGGCATTGTCGAGATCGCGCGCAGGCACCAGCTCATGATTTTTGCCGACGAGATCTACGACCGCCTGTGCATGGACGGCTACGAGCACGTCTCCATTGCCTCGCTCGCCCCCGACCTGCCTTGCATTACGTTTAGCGGCCTGTCCAAGTCGCATATGATCGCGGGCTATCGCATTGGCTGGATGGTGCTTTCGGGCAACCAGCGCTGCATGAGTGACTTCATCATGGGCGTCAACATGCTCTCTAACATGCGCCTGTGCTCCAACGTGCCGGCTCAGTCGATCGTTCAGACGGCACTCGGTGGCCATCAGTCCGTCAACGACTACATCCGTCCCGGCGGCCGTGTCTACGAGCAGCGCAACTTTGTGTATGAGGCGCTCAACAAGATTGACGGCATCTCGGTGGTTAAGCCGCGCGCGGCGTTCTACATCTTCCCCAAGATGGATGTTAAAAAGTTCAACATCACCGATGACGAGCAGTTTGCCCTCGACCTGCTGCACGAGAAGAAGATCCTCATCACGCGCGGCGGCGGCTTTAACTGGGCCGAGCCCGACCACTTCCGCATCGTGTACCTGCCGCGCATGGAAGTGCTCAAAGAGTCCCTCGAAGACCTCGCCGACTTCTTTGATCATTACCGCCAGTCGTAGGGGATAGAAACTCCGCACTATGAAAAGCTCCCTGCAGTTGTTTTGCTGCAGGGAGCTTTCTTGAATCG
>CAJMPE010000002.1 GCA_905215275.1 uncultured bacterium
CAGGCGGCAGAAGGTGTAGAAGTCGCGCTTGCCGATCTTGCTGGAGTCGGCGATGAGGTAGCGTGAATCGGCCTTGCTAAAGGCGAGCTGCTGGATGCGGCCCTCTTCCATGTTAGACGTAGACACGTCGCCGTCCAGAATGCCGTTTGCGCCGATAAAGGCTGCGTCGATCCCCAGTGCGCGCAAGGTGTCCTCGGCCGTAGGGCCCACAAAGGCGGCGGTGCGGCGGCGGTACACGCCGCCCACCAGGCACAGTTCGCAGTCTTCGCGCGCCTCGAGCAGGTTAAACACCGAAAGCGAATTGGTCACAATGCGCAGGCGAAACGCCGGCAGCATCGAGGCCATCTGCTCAACCGTGGTGCCCGTGCCCAAAAAGATGGTCGAGCCTTCCTCGATAAGCTCCACAGAACGGCGCGCAATCTGCAACTTTTCCTCGGCATGCTTCGTGCGCTTTTCGCTGTGCGAATACTCATGGCGCAGCATAGCGTGTGGACGGCCCTGCGCACTGCGGGCTCCGCCGTGCACGCGCTCGATCTCGCCCAGGCTCGCAAGCTCCTCAAGATCACGGCGGATCGTCATATCCGAGACACCTAACGCATCCGAAATCTCCTTGACCGAGACCGTTCCCTGTTCCTCGAGCAGCTGCCGAACCTTATCCTGTCGCTCCGCTTTAATCACGATGAGTCCTCGCTGTTCCACGCTCACGTCAATTCAAACAATAACGAACAAATTGTATCAGACTCGCGCGCGTCAGAAATGAACGCCCGCACAGCTCCAATCATCACTTTTTTGAGAAAAATACCCCCTGCTTTAGTGGGGTGTAGTGATAATCTCACCTGTTCGCGCTACAGTTTGTCCGAAATACCTCGATGTTAGGAACCAAATGATCACTTCCGAGCTTTTCGGCACCGCGCCGTGCGGCACCTCCGTTCATCGTTATACCCTCAACGGGCCCGAGATCTGCGTTCGCATTATGGACTATGGCGCCACCGTGCTGGGTATCGATGTGCCCGATATTCCCGGCAACGTGCGCGATGTGGTGCTGGGCTTCGATAAGCTCGAGGATTACTTTGACAACCCCGCCTGCTTTGGCGCGACCATCGGCCCCGTGGCAAACCGCACCGCGGGCGCCACGATCACCATCGACGGCACGGACTGGCACATGCCGGCCAACGAAGGCGTCAACAACCTGCACAGCGATCTTGAGCATGGTCTGCACAAGCGCGTATGGGACGTTGAGCTCGACGAGACTCACAACGCCGTGCGCATGACCACCTCGCTTAAGGATGGCGAGCTGAGCCTGCCCGGCAACCGAATCTTTACGGCTGTGTTTACCGTTACGCGCACCGGCGTCTTCCGCATCGAGTATGGTTGCGAGAGCGACCGCGCCACCTACGTGTCCATGACCAACCACACGTACTTTAACCTTGCCGGCCATAACGCCGGCATGGACTGTGAGCACTTCTTTATCGCCAACGCTGCCCACTACTTGCCCATTAACGAGCAGAACATCCCCACCGGCGAAATCGCTCCGGTCGAGGGAACACCGTTTGACTTTCGCGAGCTGCGCCCCGTCGCACCCGGCATGGAGGCCGACGACCCGCAGATTAAGCAGGCCCGTGGCTACGATCACTGCCTGTGCATCGATGGCTATCAGTACGGTCGCAACCTGCGCCGCGCGATGCACGTCGAGGAGATGTGGACCGGTCGCGAGCTGGACTACTACACCACCGCACCGGGCGTGCAGCTCTACACCGGCAACTGGCTGGGCGACGAGCACGCCAAGGACGATGCCAACTATGGCTGGGGCGCCGGCTTTGCCCTCGAGGCCGAGATGTACCCCGACACGCCGCACCAGCCGCTGTTCCCACAGGGCATTGTGGGCCCGGGTCACCCCTACAGCAATGTGATCGAATACCACTTTATGAGGCACTAGGCCCACAACGCGACATCTCGCACAGCAACGCCCGCCGGCACCACCGCCGACGGGCGCTGCTTCATGCCTAAATCCTTCTTTTCGATGCCACCGAATTGGTGACATAACAAAACTATGCCGAATTACTACGATGAACCCACTATGTCCGACCACGCGCTGGTTTATAAAAAATTAGCAACTCGTCTACCCGCGGTTTTATTCTCTGCAAATTTGGCATGCTCGGCGATAAGCAATTCATCGTAGTAAACCGGCATAGTTTTGGCGGACAGCGCCACACAGATCCCCTACGAAGGCAAAATGATCCGTTTTCCTCCGTCCCCAAGGGATCGGTTGAACAGATTGCCGATGGGGTCGGGGGCGGAACTGGGGAGATAGCGGATTTCTAGTTCTATGCCGAGCTTTTGCAGCTCTCTGAGAACAGCGACGTCTGTGTCGTCTACGGCAACTGCGGGCGTTGCGGGACGCTTGCCCTCCCCTGCCTGCATATGACCAATGCTGATCTTGGTGATCGGCACACCGCCCTTAACCAGCGCGAGCGCATCGGAGGGTGAGGCCACCATGATCAGAATCAATTGGCGAGGCGTTGCGGTATGAATGACGTCGATGGTCCTTTGCACCGAGAAAAACCGCGTCCAAACGCCTTCTGGCGCCGCCACCCTCATGGGTGCCCATTGGCGCGAATCTGCCGCGATCTCATCGTTGACGATTAGGACAAGGTTGGAACCCACGGCTTCGTTCCACAGCTCAACGTCTTGTCCGTAAATGAAACGGTCGTCGATGCGTGCGAGAAGAATCTTGGGTTGAGTCATCGCTGCCCCATTCTGTTTGAGACCCGTAAGAGCAAGACATCGCGTCTCCAATATTAGTGCATTTAAAGTGAGAAAAGCCGTCAGAACACTTGCGCGGATTTGCGATGTCCCGTATCATAGACAGCCGTTGACGCCTCAGTTGCGCCATCACATGGCCGCCAGCGTAGCTCAGTTGGTAGAGCACCGCTCTCGTAAAGCGGGGGTCACCGGTTCGAGCCCGGTCGCTGGCTCCATTGCACAAGATAGCCGCCTTCGGGCGGCTTTTTTGTTGCTGATTTCGGGCGCGCTTCCGCCAATCCAAGCACAACGCCGCCGGAAACTCTCCTACTCAACAAAAGCCCCGCCAACCGCAATCCCCAAAGGAACCGCGATCAGCGGGGCCCAAGCGCGTTCCTCCAAGGGATAACGCTCGCAAAACGAACAGCTCAGCCGAGCGGCTCGTTACTCCTCCCAGTAAGCGTCTGCAAGCAGCTTAAAGCAGATCTTCTTGACCGGCTGCGCGCCATCGCCCGGGAACTCGAGCGTGGGCATGTGAGGCTCGCCGGCAACGAACAGCGCAAACTTGTCGTCGGCAAGATCGCCGGCGATCGAAGCGTCGGAATCGACCAGATCGTAGTCGTCCTTCTCGTCAAACTCCTGGACCAGCGTCAGGCTGCCCGTGGCGACCTTAAAGGCCTCGCGACCCTCGACATCGATCTGCAGGTCGTGATAGCGCTGATGCGTCTCGTAATGAGCCTCGGCCTCGGGACGCGTCGTGGGAGCCATGACGTTCGCAAAGACCTTGTCGCCCAGAATCGGATGGCTGCCGACCTCGAGCTCCGCCGGGTCGTTCTCCTCGAGCCAGTCGATCAGCACGTCGAGACCCTTGAGCATTCCGCGATACTCCTCGATATCGCCCAATGCACCGTAAATCATCTAAATCCCCTTTCGGATCGTTCCTTTGGCGGCTACTCGATAAACGCGTTACCGACGCTGTTGCCACCCACATACGTCTCGACCAGGGTAAGGTCGGGATTGAACACGACAACGTCGGCGTCGCGCCCCGGCATAATGCTACCGCACTTGTCGTCAACATGAGCTAGCAAGCGATGCCGGGGCCGTCGCCCAAACGCTTACAGCTCAGTCACGACAACGCCGTTGTAGACCTCGTCCCAACGATCCATGACCAGATGGCCGGTCATGGGATCCATGGCGTTGAGCTTGCCGCAGGTGTTGGCGGTACGCAGCACCGTCTCGTCATCCGCACCAGCAGCAATCGCATGTGCGAAGCCGGCAATGGTCGAATCGCCCGAGCCCGTGGCGTTAACGGCAGGGATATCGGGCGTCTTTGCGCGGAACGCACGGCCATTGTGGAAGCCAACGGAGCCGGCAGCGCCCATGGACACGACGACCCAGGGGATATCGGAGAAGCGGGCGTCAGAGGCGAGCGCGGCGCGGAGCTCGTCCACATCGTCGGTGGTAAAGCTCGTGCCCAGAAGGCCGTTGATCTCGGTCAGGTTAGGCTTGACCAGCTCGGGCTTAATTTCGGACTTAAGGGCGGCCTCGAGCGAAGCACCCGAGGTATCGAGCAACACCTTGGCGCCGGCGTTCTCGGCAATGCCCGTAATCTTGGCATAGTAGTCTGCCTCGACACCGCGGGGCAGCGAACCCGAGATGGTGACGACGTCGGCCTTGCCTGCAAGCTCGGTAAACTTGGCAGTAAAGGCATCGAGCTCCTCGGGGGCAATTGTCGGGCCGCTCTCGAGCAGCTCGGTCTGGTTGCCGGCGTGGAGGATGTTGAGGCAAATGCGAGTCTCGCCCTTGATGGGCACAAAGTCGTTGTTAATGCCGTTGGCGTCCATGAGCTCAGCCATGTAGGCGCCCATGTGGCCGCCGAGCAGACCGGTTGCCACAACGTCGTCACCCAGCTGACCCAGCACACGGGCCACGTTGAGGCCCTTGCCGCCGGCGGTCTTTTCGGGCGTCACACGGTTGACGTCGTCGATAACGAGCTCATCGAGCTGATAGCGCGTATCGACAGACGGGTTCATCGTAACGGTGAGGATCATTTTTAGCTCCTTATCTCGCAGGCTCCTTGTGCCTCGCGATACGAGTCGACAAAACGGAATTACAGAATCTCAATCGTGAACGAGCGAACGATGGTCTCCTTGGGCTTGGCGACAAGGCAGCCGCGCTTATGCTCAAGTACGTCGTCCTCATCGGAGCAGGTCGAGAGGCCGCCCCAAGGTTCAACTGCCACAAAATCGCCCTCGGGCTTGCTCCACACAATGAGATATGGGAAGCCCTCAAAGCTCAGGCGGACGCCCTTGTCCTCGCCCTTTTTGGAAAGCGTGACCTGACGGCTCTCGAGCACGTCAAAGATGGTCTCCGCAAAATCGAAGAGCTCATGCGACAGGGGCAGCGTCTTTCCCACCATGGGGTTCTTGGAGCGGTTTGCGACGTCAATCAATCCAGTCGAGGGAACGGCGGTGCAGAGCTCCGCAGCCTCGTCTTTCTCAAAGCGCAGCTCGTAGTCCGTATAGGCCTCGCCCTCATCGAGCGGACACCTAAAGCCGGGATGACCGCCGATAAAGAACGGCATGTCCTCGGTTCCCTCGTTGGTCACCTCATAGGAGACGCGCACGGCGGTATCCTCGAGCGTATAACGGGCGACAAGCTTAAACGGATACGGATAATCGCTCAGCAGCGCGGCGTTATCCTCGGAAGCCAGGCACATCGCCAGCTCGTTCTCGCCTTGGCTCAGCAGCTTCCACTCCTGTTTGCGCGCAAATCCGTGGCGAGCGAGCTTTACATGATGCCCGGCAAACGTCATGGCGCTGTTATCGCGCAAACCTCCGCAAATCGGGAAGCAAATCGGTGCCTGGCCGGACCACACGGCGGGATCGCCCTGCCACAAGTACTCGCGACCTCCAGCCTCAATCGAGGTAAACGAGCCACCAGCCGTGGAAACCTTAATAGAAATCGAATCGTTGGAGAGAGCGTATTCCATTGCCCATCCTTTCGAACAACTGCTTTTTGCTCGCAAGAACCCGTCTCGGCCCTGACCAAAGGACAAACCCGCACGTTCATCGATGCGTCCGGTATCCCAGCCATGCAACGGGGTACCATACAGACATTGATGCAATTACAGCTGAAAGGCCTTCTTATGCGAACCATCATCCTCTACGCCTCGCGCCATCACGGCAATACGAAAAAGCTCGTGGACGCCATCGTCGAGGCACACCCCGAGATCGATACCCTCGACGTCAAGGCGCTCGGCAAAAACGAGTATCCCAACCTGCACGAATATCATCTGATCGGTGTCGCCACGGGCATCTATTACTCCGAGATCGACAAGGACATGGCACGCGTGCTCACTAACGTGCTGCAACCGCAGGACAAGGTGTTTGGCCTTATGACCTACGGTGGCAAAAATAAGTGGTACGGCAAGGATATCGATGGCATCTGCCGCATGAGGCAGGCTATCTTTATGGGCGTCTACGGCTGCCCCGGCTTTGATACGTGGGGACCGTTCAAACTCGCCGGCGGTGTCCAAAAGGGACACCCAACCGCTGAGGAAATTAAGGGCGCCGTCGACTTCTTCGACAAGATCGAAGACGAGTATGGCGACATCATCGTCGAGGAGTACGCCAAACGCGAGAAGCGCCTAGCATACGAGAAGGAGCATCCTGCAGGAGGTCTGGTGGCCGGCGTTAAGCGCACGGCAAAGAAGATCGCTAACAAGCTGTAACTGTGAAGGTGCTTTTGAGCGTTTAACCCATACGGCGGGTCCGAGCAGATTCGGGCCCGCCGTCTTTTTCTATCGTTACTCGGTAAAGGCGTTGCCGACGCTCTGGCCGCCAACATACGTCTCGACGAGGGTGAGCTCATGGTCGAACACGACAAAGTCGGCGTCGCGACCCGGCATAATGCTGCCGCACTTTCCCTCGATGTGCGCGGAGCGTGCCGGCACCTCGGTTGCCATGCGAATGGCGATATCGGCGCTGGCGATGCCCCAGTCGACGATGTTCTTAACGCCCTGGGCAAGCGTGAGCACCGAGCCGGCAATGCTCTTGCCGTCGGCGAGCCAGCACAGGTTGTCCTTCATGATGACGTCCATGCCACCACTGGTGTAGCTGCCCTCGGGCATGCCGCCACAACCCAGGCAGTCGGTGATGAGCACCGTGTGCTGCCAGCCCTTTGCCTGCAGCAGCGCCTTGATGGCGGCAGGGTTTACGTGCTTGCCGTCACAGATGATCTCGGCGTAGGTCTCGGGCGTGGACATGGCAGCACCCACGACACCGGGCTCACGGTGATGCAGCCCGCGCTGGCCGTTATAGGTATGCGTAAAGCAGCTGGCACCGGCGTTGATGGCGGCGATGCACTCATCGTAGGTGGCGTCGGAGTGACCGATGCTGGTCACCACACCCTTGGCGTTCAGAGCAGCCGCATAAGCAGCGGCACCGTCGCGCTCTGCCGCCATGGCGCTCTTAACGATGCGACCACCCGCAGCCTCCTGCCACTGGTCGAAGACCTCCTCGGAGGGATCGATCAGGTAAGCGGGGTTCTGCGCGCCCACGTGCTTCATGGTAAAGAAGGGGCCCTCCAGGTAGATGCCCTGAATGCGAGCACCGCAGAAGTCGGGGCCACGGCCCTCATCGGCCTGGGCGATAGCAGCGCAGGCGTCTTTGATCTGCTCGACGCCATCGGTGAACGTCGTGGGCAGCCAGCTGGTGGTACCGCGCCGGGCGAGCTCGGTCGAGCTGATATCGATGCCCTCGGGATCGTTATCGGTAGTTGAGTGGTTGTAGAAGCCATGGATGTGAGTATCGACCATGCCCGGTGCGATCCACGATCCCGTGTAGTCCTTAATCTCGCAAGAGGGCTCGTCGGCCTGCCAGGCGCCAAAGACGCCGTCCTCGACCATAAGATAGCCGCCCAGTTGCGGGCCTGCCGGCAAGAAGAACTTGTCAGCCTTAATTGCGTACGTGCTCATATGCACTCCTTGCTTCTAAAGCAGTTGACTGTGGTGATGCTTATACCCAGCTCACGTAAAACAAAAAGCGCCCGCCCGCCGTTATGAGCGGACGGGCGCCCTTACAGGGGGACGCGATTAAGCGGTGAAGGGGTGAATCGTCACGCCCTTAACCACGCGGTTGACCGTGCCGGTGGGGCTCGGCGTATCGGGCGTGTTGCCCACGCGCACGGAGTTGAGCAGGCTGATAGCCTGGGCAAACATCACGAACGGCAGAGCAAGGTAGCCCTCGGGAAGTGCCTCGTAGCCCTTAAAGGTGAAGGACTCGCCCTCGTAGACGGTGGCACCTTCCTGCTGAACGGCGATGGTGTGCTGAGCGATCTCGTCGCCACCGATCTCGTTGAGGATGTCGATGTCGTACTGACGGGTGTAGGCGTCGTTGTTGACGAACACGAAGACGAGCGTCTTATCGTCGACGAAGGACTTAGGTCCATGACGATAGCCCATGGAGGTGTCGTAGGAAGTAGCGACGAGACCGTGAGCGAGCTCGAGGATCTTGAGCTGGCTCTCCTGGGCAAGGCCACCGAAGGAGCCAGAACCCAAGTAGGTCACGCGGTTGAAGTCGCCAGCCAGGTAATCGGCGATCTCGGGCTCACGGGAGATGACCTCCTCGCCCATCTTAGCGATGGTCTCGACCCACTCGGCCTTCTGCTCGTCAGAGGCAGTGTCGAAAATAAGGGTGGAGAGCAGGGTCATGCAGGAATAAGAACCGGTCATGGCGAAGCCCTTGTCGTTGGCGCGCGGAATGAGCAGCGTCAGCGCGTTGGGATCATCGGCAGACTCGACGGCGAGCTTGCCCTCGGGAGCGCAGGTGATGTTGAGGAACTTGACGTTGTGGACGAGCTCCTTGGCAACGGCAACGGCAGCAAGGCTCTCGGGGCTGTTGCCAGAGCGGGCAAAGGAAACCACGAGCGTGGGATCCTCGGCGCGCAGGAAGTCGCGCGGGGCGCTCACGATGTCGGTCGTGGCGATGGGCTTAAAGTCGTAGAGATCAGTGTTGCCAGCGTGACGCAGGTACGGGGCGCAGGTATCGCCAACGTAGTCGGACGTACCGGCACCGGTGAAGACAACGGACAGACGACCCTCGCCCATAGCGCGAGCCTCGGCCAGGAAGGCCTCGATGGCCTCCTTGTTCTCGCGATAGATGTTGAGCGTATCACGCCAAAGCTCGGGCTGCTGAGCAATCTCGGCCGTGGTGATCTGGGCGCCGAACTCGGTGAGCTCCTCGACACTCTTCTCGAACATTTTTAATACCTCTCTCTAGAAGTAATCCTCTGACGTGCAATTATACACTTCGGTTGGTTATCTGGTAGTAACCAGTTAAATGCAAAGAATCACCATATGGAAACGATGCGAGCACTAGTTACTGCGCTGGTGGTAAACCTTGTATTTAAACTGATCGGCACGAGCAACCGAGAGTGTGTACTCCACTACCTCGTTTGACTCGTTATACGTAGTCCTGACCAAATCGAGCACAGGCGAGCCCTCGACAATTCCCAAAAGGTGGGCATCGGTGGGACGGGCTATGCTCGCATAGAACTCCTCTTCGGCCACGCGAATCTTTTGCTGAAAGTCCTGCTCAATCACATCGTAAAGCGGCTTACGCTCCAGCAGCGGTCGCTTTAAGGACAGAAATTGACGAACCGGTAGATAGCTGCGTTCGACCATCATGGGCATGTTGTCGGCAGAACGAAGGCGCTTGAGCTTAAAAATGCGATCACCGATGCGCAATCCCATATGCTCGGCCAGATTCTTATCGGCCTCCATCTCGCAAAACTCGAGAATCGTGGTCTCGGGTTCTCGACCCATCGCGCGCATCTGCTCGGTAAAGCTGTAGGACTGCATAAGATTGGTTGCTTTTGCCGAACGGTCGGTCACAAAGGTACCGCGACCGTGCTGCCGAACCACCAGTCCTAAACGCTCCAGTTCCTGCAGAGCCAGGCGTACCGTAGTGCGCGAGAGACCATAGCGCTCCGAAAGTTCGCGCTCGGAAGGAATCATGTCACCGGCGCGATATTCATGGTCAATCTTTTCGGTCAGAATATCGACCAGCTGATCGTACAGCGGTTGCTTACGCGCTCCGATCGCCATCCTATCCTCCCTTTTGCTCGAATTCGGCTAACTACCTAGGGTGTTATGCATTATCTGTCTGCCACACCCGAATCATTAAGAAAACAAAAGCCGCGCGCTCTTTCGAGCACGCGGCTTTTAACATACACATGGCTTAAGGGGTCGGGGTGTGAGCCGCGTAGGGACACACCCCTCAAGCTAGAGCCTTACCAGATGCTCGGCCAGAGACCAAGCGGGCCGGCGCCCAGGATGCCAAGGACGAAGAGCAGGAGAATGCCCTTGGTCGGGGTCCAGCTGTGCTTAGCGAACATGTAGTAAAGCAGCAGCGTAAGCATAAGCGGGACGAGCTTCGGGACGATGGTGTTGAGGGTGTCGGCAACAGAGAAGTTGACCGGATCCTCGGTAACGGTGCCGTAGGTCACGGACTCCATGCCGTTACCCAGATCGGTGACGCCGCACTCGACAGCGTTGCCGTCGGCATCGGAAGCGGTAAGGGCGTTGCCGTCCTTATCGGTCATGGCGATGGTACCGGCCTCAGCGGTCTCGGTATCGATGCCCTCCATACCGGTGAAGTTCTCGGCCTCCTTCTCGGAGACGATCACGGTAGTAGCGGAGAGACCACGGGTGGTGCCGTTGGGGATCTGGAGGTTGATCTGGGTGCCACCCATGGTGACGACCAGGCAACCGACGACGAAGACGCCCATGATGGAAGCGGCACGCGTGAAGGCCTGCATGTTGGCGGTCAGAGCGTCAATAGCGCTGGTGCCAAGCTTGTAGGACCAGTTCATGAGCCAGAAGCGCAGAGCGAACTGGACGACGTTGAAGATCACCAGGAAGATGATCGGTGCAGCGGCGTTGCCGTTGATGGCCATGTTGGAGGTGATGCCGGCCGTGATAGGCACGAGCGTCAGCCAGAACAGGGCGTCACCGATACCACCGAGCGGGCCCATTGCGGCGACGCGGACGGCGCGGATCGTGGGGATGTCAACCTTGTTCTGCTCGAGCGAAAGCACGATGCCCATAACAAAGGTGACGAGGAACGGGTGGGTGTTGAAGAACTCCAGGTTGTGGCTCATGGAAGCCGCGAGGTCGTTCTTGTTGGTGTGGATCTTCTCCAGACCGGGGATGATGGAGTAAAGCCAGCCAGCGGCCTGCATGCGCTCGTAGTTGAACGATGCCTGCAGGAAGCAGGAGCGCCAAGCCATCTTGTTGAGGGTCTTCTGGTCGAGCTGCGGAGCAGGAGTGAGATCCTCGTAGTGCTCCGGGATCACATACTCATTAGATGCCATCTTCGAAGTCACCTCCGTCAGAAACAGCTGCACCCTTCAGCTCGGTCTGCTGCTGGAAGTCCCAGAAAGCGATGCCGAAGCCGATGAGAGCGAGGATGAGCAGAGCAGGGGTTGCCAGCGAATCGTTGGCAACGGTGATGAGCGCGAGGCCAAAGCCCATGAGGAAGAAGCCCCACATATCGCGGTTCATCATAACCTTGAGCAGGACGGCGAAGCCGACGAAGCGCATCATGCCGCCTGCAGCGGAGAGACCGGTCTGCAGCCAAGTCGGGATGGCAGAAGCGATGGTCTGACCGATGGTAGCGCCAGCGATGAAGAACAGGGTGACGACGACAGCGAAGATCAGGCCGAGCAGAGCCATGGCGAAGTAGTTCAGGCGCTCGATGCCCTTGGTGTCCGCGTTGTGAGCCATGTTATCGGCCGTGGACATAAGCGGGGACATAAGCGTGAAGACCAGGGTAACGCCAAGCTGGCCAAGCAGAGCGAACGGAATGGCGAGGCCGACTGCCGCGTTGGGCTCGAGGCCCGTGGCGATAGCGAGAATGGCTGCCATGATGCCGCCGATGACGGCGTTAGGCGGCTGAGCGCCTCCGATCGGCATGTTGCCGATCGTCATGAGCTGATAGGTACCACCCACGAGAAGACCGGTGTTGAGGTCGCCAAGGATAAGACCGATGACGGCGCCGGTGACGATGGGCTGATAGAGAGACTCGAGGAAGTCAAACTGGTCGATTGCCGCGATGAACGTGACGACGAAGACCAGAGCGATCTGGATGATCGAGTATTCCATCTTGCTCCTCCTTTCAAAATGTATGTACGCACTTTGGATTTCACGTACAGAACGTCAGGGTTTCACTCCTGACAACGTGGATCACGAGGATTACGAGAAGAGCTTGCTCGTGTCCTCAACAGGCGTGCTCGGAACGCGCCTGATCTCCAACTCCACCCCCAATTCCTGCAGCTCTTTAAACGCAGCGACATCCTCGTCGTTAACTGCGACGGAGGTGGCGACTTGGCGCTTTCCTTCCGACATGTGCATGTTGCCGATGTTTACCTTCTTTATAGGCACACCGCCCTTGACGAGCGTAAGCACGTCTTCCGGTGTTTCGGCCACGATGAAGATCTTCTGGCGCGGGCTCGCCTTGCCAATGACGTCGATGGTCTTCTGCAGAGAGAAGAAACGCGTAGCGACGCCGGCGGGAGCGGCCATCTTCATGAGGTTCTGGCGCATGGTGTTGGACGCCACGTCGTCGTTGGCGACGAGGATGAGGTTGGAGCCCAGGGTGGAGTTCCACTGGGTGGCAACCTGACCATGAACCAGTCGGTTATCGATGCGGGTAAGAAGAATGTTGGGTTCTGCCATGTTGATCAGCTTCCTTTCGTTATTTGCTGACGACAGTTACTTGATCTCCTGAATCGCGTAACGCGAAACATCTACGACGGCTCCGGATCGGACTTTGATCTGGACCTTTTCGCCTTCGATGCCTTTGACGGTTCCGTAGATACCGCCGGCGAAAAGAACCTCCTGACCCGGCTTGAGCTCGGTGTGCAGCTCCTTGAAGTACTTCTGCTTCTTCTTCATGTTGATTTGCGACCAGATTGTGTAAATCAAGCCCATGATGACAAGCAGGCCTAAAAGGGCGACCGAGGAGCTCAGGACGTTGGCTCCGAAATCGGCCATTAGATGCCGTCCTCGTCGCCGAAGATATCCTCTTCGTCGGAGCCGGCAACGGATGCGACCGTCTGGGCGGTGATGCCCGTCTGGCCAACGGTCACGGCCTGCTCGCCAAGCTCGGCGAGCGTGGCGTTGCCGCGGAGGAACAGAAGCTCAATAACCATGGGAAGGTTGGTGCCAGTCAGAACCTCGACGTTGTCGACATCCTGGGCAATCATCATCGACTGGTTGAACGGGGTGCCGCCAAGCAGGTCGGTAAAGACGAGCACGCCATCGCACTCCTCGCGCATGGCGGTAATAGCGGCGCGGAGATCCTCACCGTAGGATGCGGCCTGGTCGCCCTCAAAAGGAACGACGGTAAAAGCAGGCTGGTCGCCGGCAACCATAGCGATAGCGCTTGCAAGGCCGGGTGCGAACTGTCCATGACCGGTAAGAATAAAGCCAACCATTCAAATTTCCCTTCCGAAGGTGTGTACGATCTGAGTCCGATGATTTTCGGAAGCCAGCGGGCGCTCGCCCTTAAAGCTTCTTAGAAAGCGTACTTTGAAGACCAGTGGTTTCTAAACTGGTAGTAACCACGTGACGTGTTGTTGCCACTATATCACCACAGAAGAGGTCGCTTTCTGTTGATTCATACGGTAAAACGTTTTTGCACCGCTCACGGTGATAAATCGACCGTTTACCGGTCGTTAACACTTCTACCTGCGGTTTTGAAACCGTTCCGAAATGCTTTGGCAAAAGATCGGATCTTTTCCTGTGTCTAAACAACGCAGGGCGGCTAAAAATAGCGTGTAGAAAAATTGCAGGTCATTGTGAAGATATGTGAATTGGTCTTTTTGACTTAATACCAGTTAGAACCAGTTTTGAGATTATCGGTGAACGGTAGTTTTCGACCGTTCACCGGTTACTTGCAATCGTTTGCAGTCGTTTTCCCAGATGAATTAGGGAAACGCGATGGAACGCTTGCGCGGGCGCGAGGCCTATCCTATTGATTTCGGCAACAAAAAGCCCGCTAGAACGTTGTCCGTTCTAGCGGGCTTAATCAGGTGATCGGTTAGCGCGCAGTAGTGCAGGCAAACCTTACGCAAACAGGCCGTAGATGCTGATGTTGGCCTTGGCGTAGAGGCCGTTTGCATACTCGGTCCACTTGGAGCTGGCGCTCGAAGCCTGCGAGGAATACTGCTGATAAGCAGTGTAGTAGGCGGTCATGGCCTGCTTATAGGTAGCGCTATCGGCCGTAAAGGCATCGTCGGCAAAGGCCTTAGCGTAAGTGCTGTCGGCATCCTTCCAAGTGCCCTTTGAGCTATCCCACTCGTCGCCGGCAAGTTTGATGATGTAGTCGGCGTAGTCCTTGCTCGCGGTCTCCTCGTTGCCGTCAGCAGGCTCGGTCGGGGCGGTCGGCATGCTTGCGGAGCTATCGCCCACCTTCTTCTTGTAGAGCTTCTGCAATGTTGCGGACTGGCGGACGATCTTCTTGGCCTGATCCTTGGACACGCCATACTGCGTGGCCATGGTCTTGTAGTCCGAAGTGCCGATGGAATCCTCGGCATACTGCTTCATTTCCTTGGAAGAGACGGTAATGCCCTCGTCCTCGGCAGCGTCCAGCAGAATCTGGTTGCGCACGTAGGACAGGATTACGTCGGCAGACGGAGCGGTGTAGTTGCCGTCGTTGTCCTTGACGGTGTCGAGGCTGTACTGGCTCTCGATGGCCTCGCGCGCGGTGATGTCGCTCTTCTTGCCGTTGTAGCTATAGCTTGCCACGGTCGAATCGAGCTGGTCCTCGGTCAGGGTCGCCGAGCCGACTCCCTTGCCGCCAAAGCCGCCATTGCCGATAAAGAAGCCGACCACAGCGGCAATCACGACGGCGACCACAAAGGCGGCAATCATCGTCTTCTTGTGCTTGCAAGCGTGGTCGTCCACATCGGAGTCGTCGTCCTCGTCCTGCTCCTCGGGCATGAGGTTCTCGTCGGCGGCGTCCGCGGCGATCTTTGCCTCCAGGCGAGCGTCCTCCTCCTCGGCCGTCGTACCGGCGGCAATATGTTCGGCAGACGTACCGGAGACCAGGTCGATCTTCTCGGCCTCGTCACCGTCGGGACCTTCGCCGCGCTCGATGATCTGGATGCCGTCGATCTCGTCCTTCTCGTCCTTCTTTTGAATCAGACCCATAGTCAGCTACTCCTTATTGGGAACACAATCCCTCATAGAATACGCCCGACGAGGCGCCGGGCGTATTGATTCTTAGGTTATACGCAAACACTTAAGTACTATTTAGGCATTTGCAGTCTGCATGTCTTAGGCCAGGTGCTCAATAACGGCATCGGCGAAGGCTTGCGTACCCACCGCACCCTCGACGGAGCCGGTCTGGACACGACGTACGTCGCCGGTAACCTGCTTACCCTCGTCGAGCGTGGCGGACACGGCAGCGCGAATGCGATTGGCCGCATCGTTCTCGCCCAGATGATCGAGCATCATAGCCGCAGACAGAATCTCGGCCGTGGGGTTGGCGATATCCTGGCCCGCGATATCGGGCGCGGAGCCGTGCGTCGCCTCGAAGATGGCGCAGTCGGCACCGATGTTGGAGCCGGGGGCCATGCCCAGGCCACCCACCAGGCCAGCGCACAGGTCGCTGACGATATCGCCGTACAGGTTGGGCAGCACCAGGACATCGAAGTCGTTGGGGTTCTGGACCAGGCCCATGCAGGTGGCGTCGACGATCCTGTCGTTGAACTCGATATCGGGATAGTTGGCGGCCACCTCGCGCGCCACGCGCAGGAACAGGCCGTCGGTCGCCTTCATGATGTTGGCCTTGTGCACGGCCGTCACCTTTTTGCGGCCGCAGCGGCGGGCATACTCAAAGGCATACTCCACAATGCGGCGACTCTTGGCGATAGAGATCGGCTTGATCGAGATCGCGGAATCGGCGGCGAAGGTCTTTTGGCCCGAACGCTCGACAAGCTGCGAGAGCTCCTCGACCTCGGCAGCGCCCTCATCGAACTCGATGCCAGCGTAGAGGTCCTCGGTGTTCTCGCGCACGATAACCAGATCGACGTCGCGGAAGCGCGAGCCGTCGCCCGGCTGCGACAGGCAGGGGCGCACGCAGGCGTACAGGTCGAAGTGCTTGCGCAGGGCCACGTTGACGCTGCGGAAACCCGTACCGACCGGCGTGGTGATGGGGCCCTTGATGGCAACCTTGGTCTCGGCGACCGCATCGAGCACGTGCCGGGGCAACGGCGTGCCAAACTCGTCCATGACGCCGGCACCGGCCTCCTGGACGTTCCAGTTGATCTGGACACCGGTGGCCTCGACCACGCGGCGCATGGCCTGCGTAATCTCGGGACCGATACCGTCACCGGGGATCAGGACTACATCGTGCGCCATAATCTGTTACTCCTCGTCTTCGGCGTCGTCAGATTTTTTAACGCTAGCACGCTTCTTCTTTTTGGAGAGATCCAGGCCAAAACGTTTAACAAGCATTTCGCAAATCTCGCTCGAACGGGCCTTGAGATAGCTGCCCTTGCCGTTCTCGGCGTCGAACTTAAGGCGCAGCGCGAGCTTCTCGGCAACCTCGGCATCGATCTCGCCCTGGCCAAACTCGTACAGGCAACCGAGCATATCGCGATACTCAAGGTCGCCGTGGTAGCACTGGATGGCCTCATCCAGAATCGGCCAAGCCTCGCGCGAACGCTCGACGCCCGTAGCTCCCCACACGCACAGCAGGTGGAAGGCGGCGTAGCGCAGCGTGGACGAAATCTCGTCGAACAGCGCGGTCTCGGCACCCTCAAAGGCATCGCCCAGCTGCTCGGGGCAGGTGGTAGCGAGCGCCGTCAGGGCATCGAGGGCCTCCCAGCGGGTCTGCGCCTCGGGGCGGTCGAGCGCCTCGATCAGCGCGGGCACGCAGGGCACGACGCGCTGCGGGTCGCGCTCGGCCAGCAGATGCAGCACGCGGGCGGCAAACTGGCGGATGCGGCGCGTGGGGCAGCCGAGCTCCTTGACCAGACGGTCGACGGCGTTCTCGTTCTCCTCTGCCAGCTGAAGCTGTGCCAGCTCCTCGTCGGTGAGCTGTTCTTCCTTGTTTTCTGCCATAGTTACCTCTTCTTACTATTTCTTAGCGTGCTTGCCAGCACCCTTGCTGTCATCGGTGACCGAGATGAGCTGTCGGTCGGCTGCACCATTGTGACGCGCACGGCGACGCTCCTCGGCGTCGCCCGCGTCGGCGGCGGCGCGGTGAGCCTTGTTTACGTTAAAGACCTCGTCGTGCTTGCGCCATGGACCGACGGACTCGCCAAAGCTCATCTTAAGGCCGGCGATAAAGCCGCCGAGCCAGCCGATCGGCGCAAACTGCACCAGCGGGAACAGCGAAAACACCCAGGTCAGTAGGACAACCGCTGCCGCACCTGCAAAATTGGCAATCCAGTAGTCGCGCTTGGTGATCACACGCTTTTCGCAGGCCCACTGGCCGCACAAAAAGCCAATGTAGATCGCAAAGATAAAGAGCACCAGCGCTAGTACCACGAACGTCCAGCTCATGGGCGCTACTCCCCGTGATGGTGGCCGCAGCAGCACTCGTGGCCGTCGTCATGGCCGCGGCCGCCGCAGCACTCGTGATCCTCGCCATGGTGGTGGCCGCAACCGCACTCGTGGTCGTCGCCGTGCTCGCCGCAACCGCAGCCTTCCTCGTGAGCACCATGCTCCTCGGGACGATACTGCGACCAGTCCAGACCGGCGGCGATGGCGTCGGCCTCCTCCTTGTAGAGGACCGTGATGGCCTGGGTGCCCAGCTTGGCGCCGCCAATGGCGTCGAGCATGTCGTAGAGCGTAAAGGCCACGTCGGCGCCGGGCAGCGCAAGCTCGCGATCGTCGGCATAGGCGAGCGCCAAGCGCAGGTCCTTGATGAAGTGCTCAACCATAAAGCCGGGCTTGTAGTCGCCGTCGAGTGCCTTGGGCGCCAGGCTCTCCATGGCGCCGGACTTGCCGGTACCGCCCAGGATCATCTGGCGGGTCTTCTCCAGGTCAAGGCCGCTCAGCTCGGCAAATGCCATGGCGTCTGCCATGCCGACCATGCAGGCGCCCAGCGACACCTGGTTGGCGAGCTTGGCAGCCTGACCCTTGCCGGCGCCATCGAAGCAGCAGATGTTTGCCGCGAAGGTGGCAAGGATGTCGCGGACCGGCGCGATGTCGTTCTCGGTAGCGCCCACGATAGCCGTGAGCGTGCCGGCGATAGCACCCGACTCGCCGCCGGTGACGGGGCAGTCAAACGCCATGCGACCAGAAACCTGGGCGGCCTCGGCAATGTCGCGCGCCAGCTCGGGCGAGCTCGTGGTAAGGTCGATCAGGACCGCACCGGGCTTAGTGCACGCGAGCAGACCGTCGCCCGCCAGGTAGAGCTCCTCGACCTCGGAGGGATAACCCACCATGGTAAAGACGACATCGGCGTTAGCCACGGCATCGGCCGGCGTATCGGCCCAGGCGGCACCGCGCTCGATAAGCGCGGCAGCCTTGGACTTGGTGCGGTTGTTGACCGTGACGGGATAGCCGGCATCCAGGATGTGGCCGGCGATAGGGGCACCCATGATTCCGGTGCCGATAAATGCGACGGAGAGCTTGTTTGCCATGAAACCTTTCCTTTTGGGTTGGGTGTTGTTACCAGGGTGAATACTCGGTGCCAGCGTTTCGGCCGTGACTTGAGGGCACTTGCAGCCGCAGCGCCTGTCTACTCACCACGCACGCGGCGCGCGATGCGGTCGGAAAGCGAGGCTTTCTCGGCACGGTTCTTGCCCCAAAACGCGCAAGCCACCATGCCGGGGCCCACGTGCGAGCCGATGGTGGGACCGACGGAACTACGGATGATGGTGACGTCGGCGCAGCCTTCCTCCTTGCGGATGGCGGCCTCGAGCCAGTCGCCGTCCTTCTCGGCATCGGCCGTCATGATGGCGATGGGCATAGTGCGGTCGGGCACGTAGTTCTCGCGGAACGACTTGAGGATGGACTTGAGCGCCTTCTTGCGGCCGCGGTTGACGCCGATCAGCGACAGCGAGCCGGCAAGGTCGTAGGAGAGCTCGGGCTTGACATCGAGCTTTGCCGTGAGCTGCGCCGCCGCGGGCGGAATGCGGCCACCGGCAGCCAGTGCGTCGAAGCTCTCGAGCGTAAAGTAGCCGTGGACGTAGGTCTTTGCCTCGTTTGCCCAATCGACCAGCTGCTTGGCGGTCAGTCCCGCCGAGCGCTGGCGCACGGCCTCGAGCGCCAAGAGCGCGCCGGTCGCGCAGGGTAGAGCGTTGTCGACCACGTAGAGCTCAAAGTTGGGATACTCGGCGCGCACGGCGTCCGCCGCCTGGCACGCGGAGTTGTAGCTCGACGACAGCGCCGAGGTAAAGCACAGGTAGACCGTGGGCGTGCCCTCTTTGGCGCACTCGGTAAAGAACTCGATATAGCGACCGAGCGACACGGCGGAGGTAGACACGCGAGCGCCGGCGCGCATGCGGTCGTAGAACTCCTTAGGACTCATGCTCGACCAGATATCGTCCGTGCGCTCCTCGCCATCGATAATGAAGGGGAAACCCAGGATATCGACATCGAGGTTCGCGGCGACCTCGGGGCTAAAGTCGCAGCAGGTATCGACGACGATGCGGCAGCGGTCAGAATGGCCGGTAGATGCAGCCTTGTCCATCAAAGCGACTCCTTACGTAAAAAAGGCGACCACCCGCATGGGATGGCCGCCAACCGTTAACTCATGCAAGTTAACGTATTTTACTCGTCAAGTGTTTCGATGCGGGGCTTGATGATGCCATATCCACCATTCTTACGGTGATACACCACATTGATGAGGCCAGTCGTCGCGTTCTCGAACACGTAGAAGTCGTGGCCGAGCAGATCGGTCTGCACCAGTGCCTGCTCCTCAGTCATCGGGGTGACATCGATGACCTTCTCGCGGACGAGCAGGTCGTCCTCCTCCTCGGGCAGCAGCAGGTCGGCCAGATCCTCGACGCGCTCGACCGGTGCGACATCCGCCGCGCTGGCACCGCCCTGGCGGTTGTCCACGACCTTGGTCTTGAACTTGCGCAGCTGGCGGGTGACCTTATCGGCGGAGAGGTCGATGGCGGCGTACATATCTGCACCGTGCTCGGCAACGCGAATCACCGAACCGCGGGCACGAACCGTAACCTCGACGATTGCCGGGTTGGGGTTCGAGGGGTTCTTCTCATAGCGAAGAACGACGTCGACTGTCATGGGCTCGATATCGAAAACCTTGAGCGCCTCGCCGATCTTCTCATCCACATGCGCACGCAGAGCATCGGTTACCGTCGTCTTGCGTCCAGAAACCTTGATATCCATACGTGGCTCCAATCTGCCTCGGGGACTTACTGTACTGGCTATGTACCCATTGCCGTGCATTTAATCACGCGGATTCCCAAAGACCCGAATAACGACTGCTTGATACCGCATACCGAAGTCTCGCACTTTTCTGTGGCAAAGTGCGCTATGGGAGGGCGACGGCGACTTTGGTTTTGCACCTAAAAAATGTCCTTGAACTGCTGGTTTTCTGGAAACGAAAAAGCCGGGCTCCCCTGTTGACAAAGCCCGGCAATGCGTGTTGAAACTGTGAAGAGGCGTCTCTCCTAGCGCATAGGAGACGCCACCCCTAGCAATAACTAGCTATTGAGCTTGTTAATGTCGTCGTCGGTGATAGCGCCCTCCTGGCTGGACGATTTATCCTCGGAGGTTGCACCCTCGCTGTTCGAATCGGAGGATGCGGACTCGCTGGATCCGGTGTCGGTCGACTGTACGTCGGCGCCCGAGACCGTCTTGGTGGTGAGGTCATAGGGCATCGTGCCGTACCAGACGGAGTGGACCGCCTCGAGCGTGCCATCGACCGTGATACCGTCGAGGGCATCGCTCACGGCACGGCATAGCTCATCGTTGGCCGCGAGGCCCGCGACGCCGAGCGTCGAGGGCGTCTCGAGCGCGCCGACGTAAGAGATCTGGCTCATCAGGCGCGCAAGGTAGCCGCCGGCCGTGGAGTCGCAAATCACGTAGTCGATCTCGCCGGACTCGAGCGCCTCAAAGCACTCGTTGATGTTGGAGAAGGTCTTTTGGTTGGCCGTAATGCTCTGCTTGGCAAGTGCTTCCTGCGAGGCCGAGGAGGTCTGAACGCCCAGGGTAGCGGCGTTAAGCGTTTCGGTAGAAACGCTCAGCGACTCGCCGTCGCTCGTCTTTCCGAACACTGCCGCAGCGTCGTACAGGCAAGTACCAAGCGTGCTGATGTCACCATCCGTGGAATTGATGTCACCAATGAAGATGTCGGCCTTTTTGTCGCCAAGCGCGGAATCGGCCGAGGACGCATCGACGAAAGCAACCTTAAGGCCCATACGGCTTGCAAGGGCGCGGGCAGCGTCGACCGCGTAGCCCGTGAGGTTACCATCGGCGCCCTGCATGGCCTGCGGGGCATCGGAGGTATCGAGGGCAACCGTCAGGGTGCCGGGAGTGACCAGGGCATCATCCGACACCGTCGGCGTGACGGTCTCGCGCTCGATCTGGTCAATCGTGGGTGTCGTGAACGTGGACAGTGGGTTGAACGCGCATCCGCTCAAACCCAATACGGCAATGACCGCCGCGGTCCCAGCGCCTAACCGAGCCGCGTGCATCAAGCTGCCCCTCACCATGTCCACTACCCTGCCTTCTGTGTCGTATACAATCCGTGCGTTGCGCGGAATAACGGGTTGTTCCCACCAGCTGACCTGGTATTTGACCCCACACTTGCGCACCGGGGTGTTTGCTCGGGAGGCCATAGCCACCTTCACGACTGGCCCGCTCGCCCGCGAGGCGGTATTGCCCCAAAGAAAGTAGAACGGACGGTGCGGCTTACATCTAGGACGCGCCATGATCGCGCCGCGCGCACGCGGTCGCTTACGTGGATCCCTTTGACCGCGTCTGTCTTGGACTAGGATGGACATTTCGTCCGTCCGCAACCACAGCCTGGCAGGAACGTAGCGCATTATAGCTAAGTTCAAGCTAAAGTTTAAGGTTAGGGGCGTCATTCGCACCGTGAGCACAGATTTTGCAGGTCGGAGCGGACCATTCGTGCCCCCATGAAGCCCGGAGCTCCCCTACGGGGAGCTCCGGGGTACCCGTCTCAGGGTGCCGTGGCCAAAAAATAGCAAATATGAGTACTGTTACCAATTTAGTAGCAGACAATTTTGGCCTCTCGGACAGATTTTGCGCTCAGTGTCGCCAACCTGATGCTTAGTTATTCTACATTTGTTTATTATCTTCTTACTTTACGACGCCTCCGAGTCCTAAATTCTTTGATTTTGCTGTTACTGATTTAGTGACAGTACTCATATTTGCCATTTTTTGGCCAGGGCATATGAATAACCCCCTATTTTTGACGCGAATTATACCGGCTTAAGCCCAAAACACGCCCGCAGCGTGTTAAGCAACGCCTCTTGCTTCTTCCTGCGGGCATCGACACGATTCCGGTACCGCTTTCGCATACGCTGGTGGATGCGCCATGCGAGCGCTTCCATCGCTTGCATGTCGCAGAGCATTTCGTTGTTGACCGTCGCGACCTCGATTCCCATAGTAATCAAGCCCGTGTTGCGTTTTTCATCATGGATACGTCCCCTTCGAGAGGAATGACCAAGCTCACCGTTGTATTCCAGGTCAAAACGGGCTGTTTCCTGATACGCATCGCAAACTGCATGGGACATCCCCGAGATTGCCTGCGCGCGGTCATCGAACTCGATCTTGTAGTCGGTCTTAAAGGGACCGCAGGCAAATCCGCCATAGGAAAACGGAAGCGAAAACATGGCAAGCATGATGCACTCCATGGGTGAGCGCAGGTTTTCCGACAGATAGGGGCACAGCCGTCGCAGTTGTTTGGCCACATTCCCCTTGCATGCCGCAAGGTAATCTGCCAGGCGATCGGGCGTCAGCACCGGCTCGACTTCAAAGTAGCCCACGTCTGCCGGTTGGTCCTTGTCCTTTGCAAGTCTATTCGCAACAGGCGAGGTATAGGGAGGCAGATACTTCCCGCGATCGCTCAGTGAAATCTTGGAACACAGTTCCTGGGCCAGGGCAAACGCCTGGATACAGCCGACCTCGCGGGCGACGGCAACACAAAGGGCCTCGGGAGACAGGCTGTACACCCCCGGTTCCACCTCTAAAATCGAGCCGGCAGGCAACCCAGAACACACGGACCAGCCCACACCAGGCATGCGGCGGTGCTGCGCCGCAGATCCCACCAGCAAGCACAGATCTTCTTGCACCTCGCCGCTTTTGGCTCCAATTCGCACCAGGTCGGGAAGATAGATATCCTCGGTCGAAGGCGATGACGTACACAGCACGCGGCGCTCTTCATCGGGATTGAGGTCCTTCCAGCCGATGTAGCCCATCTGCCGGCGCTCGGCTCGAATCATGCGCAACGCCGAGGCGCCCGTCAGGATCACGGAAGCCGCTAGCTGCTCTTTTGTCGGTTTGTTGCACTGCCTGATTGTTACCGCCACATGAATCACCCCTACCAAACGCGTGCGATAGCGAGGCCATCAACGGCCGCGGCACCGGCGCGCTTGAGTTCCGCCGAAGCCGCCGCCATCGTCGCACCCGTGGTGATAACGTCGTCGATAAGCAGCAGGCGGCGGCCCCGCACGTCCTCAACAGTCTCGTACATGCCTCGGGCGCGTTCACGGCGTTCTTCACGACTGAGTTCACGCTGGTCGCCATGTCCGTACTTAACGAGGGCGTCGAGCAGCGGAACACCCGACAGCTCGCAAAATGGGCGCGCGATGGCTTCCATATGATCGAAGCCGCGTCGCCGAAACGCCGCCGCCGTCGCGGGCACAAACACCACCGCATCGGCACCGGACAACACACCGCCTAAGCGTTCGGGTGCCGCGACCTGGGCATGTAAGGCGGTATCGTATAGCAGCTCTGCCAGATACGGCGCCAGGCGTCGCTCGCCCGCGTCTTTGTACGCTTTAATGATCCGCGGCAGCGGATGCGTGTAAACGGCACATGCCAGGCACCGGTCGAGAGCTTCGGCCATCGCCGAGGACGCACCCTCGACCGAGCACTCGGTGCACAGCAAGTCTCCAAACGGGGCGCCGCATCGAGTGCAGCTATGCCGCGGGTCGATGAGCGCAAGCGCCGCCAAGCAGTCTTGGCAAATAAGCGCACCGGAGCGCTCGCAGCCGGCGCATCGCGTGGGCGACAACGCCTCAAGCGCCTCGTGCGCCGCCCGCTCGGCAAACGGTAGCAATTCGTCCGCAAACGGTAGGATGCCGGCACCTTGCAGGCATCCCAACACATTCAAATGTCTCTTCACGACACAACCCTCCCTACGTTCGGTCGCAGGGAGGGTTGTTGATTCAGCGCTATGGTACCCCGACGCGTTTGGAGTCAGGCAGGTTAAATCCGTTTGCGGGCGCTATTCGCCGGTGGGCGGTTGCGGTGCGGACGAGTTTTGGGTCGAACCCTCGCCACCATCCTGACGCGACTTGCGGGAACGACGACGGCGACGGCGCTTTTGGCCCTGGTCGGCCGAACCCTCGCCACCACGATCTTCGCGCGACTCGTGTTCGTCGCGAGCAGCGCCGCGCGCGGCCTTGGCGGCCGCCCCTCCGCCATCTCCGGGGCGACGGCGCGTGACCTTGACCTCGCCATCCGAGACCTGATCGGCCACGGAGGGCACCGAAGGCTTTTGCTGCGCGCCCGAGGAATGGCGACGACGCGGACGCGGGGTGCGCTCGTCATCGTTGCGCTGCTTGCCACCCTTGTCGGCAGGCGCATCGGAACCCGAACCACCCTTGGGGGCGGCACCGGCTTCGCGAGCGGCTGCGGCGCGGAAGGCGTCCTCGCGCTCCTCGCTCGACAAATGGCGACGGCGACGGCGCGTGGGATTCATGCCACCGCCGCGATTTTGCTGCTGAGGCTGCTGGGCCTCGCGCTCGCGGGGGGAGTTCTTGCCTGCAGGAGCGGCCTCGCCGGCATCGCCCGAACCCGAGCGCTTGCGGCGGCGACGTCCACCGGCAGCCTCCTCAGCCTCGGGTGCCTCGGCCTTGCCGCGACCCTTACCGCGGCCGCGACCCTCGCCCTGGCTCTGACCCGCACGGGTATCGGCGTCCGCATCGCGACGGCGGCGCTTGGGCATCGTCGTCCCCGCCAGACGGTCGGCGCTCGACAGGCCATCGCCCACGTCGACGCCGTTCTCGCGGTCGAGCTCCATAAGCGCCAAGCGCATCTCGGGCGACTCGATACGCTCGAGCACATCGCGCGTCACGCAGTCGGGGCGGCAGTTGCAGCCCTGCTCGGCGGCCTTCTTTTTACAGCCCTCCGAGCAGGTCATGTCGGCCAGGTTGACCTTAAAGACTTTGCCGTTCTCCAGGCGCAACACCAGCTGCTCACGCGGCGTGTCATATTCCTGGATACGCGCCTTGCCAAGCGGCGTATCGATAAGCGTCTTCTTTTTGGGCGCGCGGCTCTTAAAGTCCTTGTACGCCTCGAACTCGTAGCGCAGGCAGCACATCAGGCGGCCGCAGACGCCGCTAATTTTGGACGAGTTGAGCGGCAGGTCCTGCTCTTTTGCCATGCGAATCGAAACCGGCTCAAACTGTCCGCCAAAGCGCGTGCAGCAGAGCTCCTGGCCGCACTGGGCATAGCCGCCCACCAGGCGGGTCTCGTCACGCACGCCGATCTGGCGCATGTCGACGCGAATGTGCAGCGTCGAGGACAGGTCCTTGACGAGCTGACGGAAATCGACGCGCTCCTCGGCAGCAAAGTAGAACACAGCCTTCTCGCCGCCAAACAGGTACTCGACGCCGACCGGCTTCATCTCGAGGTCGAGCTCCTTGACCAGACGGCGGAAGTCGACCATGGCCTCGTCACCCTGGATAGCCAGGTCGTCGGCAAGCTGCAGGTCGATGTCGCTCGCTACGCGCAACACGGGCTTGAGCGGCTGACCGATTTCGTCGAGCGGCACCTCGAAGGGATCGGCCGTGACCAGGCCGATCTCGGTTCCGCGCTCGGTGGAGCAGATAGCATAATCGGCCTCGAGGATATCCAGATCCTGTGGGTCGAACCACAGGTCGCGCGAGGCGTAGGTAAACTTAACGGGTACGACTAACGGCATTTCAGTGCCTTCCTGATATCGAACAGCATGACCTCGATGGCCAGCTGGGGAGTAACGTTTCTGGCGATGTTGCGCTCAGCGGTCGCGACTGCCTCGAGCGCCCGGGTGGCACCCGCAACATTCGTCGCCGCGGCAAGCCGCCCGATCGTGTCGCGCACGTCCTCGTTCACAACGTCTGCCGCCTCATCCTGAAGTGTCAGCAGCACGTCGCGCATGAGCGTCCGCGCGCTCGCCAGCGCTTCCATGATACCCGAACGCTCGCGCGCGTTGAGTTCGCGCTTGTTGCGGTCCTCAAGCTGCTTCAATGCTCCACGCGACAGATAGTCGGCATTTTGCTCGAGCACCTTTTCCTGCGTGGACTTGACCTCGGCGAGCGGCGCCTTGACGGCGACGATGAGCGACTTGGCGCGACTGAGCACATCGGCCTCGTCGGCGACGATGAGCGAGTCGATGGCGCGGACCATCTGGCGACGGGCGTCCTGGCGCTCGGCGCTCTTGAGAAACTCGATACCACGCGTGGGGCTTCCCGCCACGGCGACGGCCATGCGGCAGCGCGCGGGATCTTGACCGGTGGCGCGGCTCACGGCCTGCGCGGCCACAGTGGGCGACACCAGCCGAAACGGCACGCACTGGCAGCGGCTCACGATGGTGGGCAGCATCACGTCGGCCGAGGTGCCCAACAGGATGAACATGACGCCCTCGGGCGGTTCCTCGAGCGTTTTGAGCAGCGCATTGGCGGTGTTGGCGCGCAGTTGCTCGGCACGGTCGATGATGTAGACCTTTGCCTTGGCGCGGATGGGCGCCAAGGGCACGTCGTCGAGCAGCTCGCGGGTCTGCGCGATGAGGTAGCCCGTAGCACTTTCGGGGGTGTAATAGTGCACGTCGGGATGCGTATGGCGGGCGACGCGCACGCAGCTGTCGCACGAGCCACAGCCGTCCCGCTCGCACAGGAATGCCTGGGCAAGCGCCCATGCGGCGTCGAGCTTACCGGCGCCGGAAGCGCCCAAGAACAGGTAGGCGTGCGATGCGCGGCCGCTTGCGATGGCGTTGGTCAAAAAATCGCGCACGCGCTGTTGGGTGTCGAGCTTGGCCAGCAGGCTTGTCTGCGCGGGGGCCATGTTACTCGGCCTCCTGGGCAAGCGCGGCGGCGACGGCATCTTGGGGGACATCGAGGCCATACGCACGAACCAGCTCGACCGTCTGCGCGAAGACGTCTGCGATCGACGCAGTGGCGTCGATGAGCTTCACGCGGTCTGGCTCCTCGGCAGCAATGGAACAAAATCCCTGATAAACGCGCTCCTGGAAGGCCATGCCCTTTGCCTCCATGCGATCCGCCGCACCGCGGGCCGCCATGCGCAGCGCCGCCTGCTCGGGCGTGATGTGATAGACGAGCGTGAGCGCCGGATGCGTACCGGTGACAGCCAGGTTGTTGGCATCGCGCACCATCTGACGGTCGAGGCCATCGGCAAACGCCTGGTAGCAGGTCGTGGAATCGTAGAAACGGTCGCACAGGACCACCTTGCCGGCAGCGAGGGCGGGAGCTATGACCTCATGCACCAACTGAGCGCGTGCCGCCTCGTAGAGCAGCAGCTCGCAGGTGTCGCCCATCGCCGTATTGGCAGGGTCGAGCAGCAGGGCGCGGATCTTTTCGCTGATGGCGGTACCGCCCGGCTCGCGCAGGCTCACAACCTGGTAACCAGCGAGCTCGAGCGCACGGGCAAGTAGGCGCGCCTGCGTGGACTTGCCGGCGCCGTCGACGCCCTCGAGCGTGATAAAGCTATGTTGAGCGGGCTCAAAAGCCATGGGCGCATCCCCTTCCCACAAGGCGCGAAAGTGCAAGTTATAGCAACCAAGCCATGATACCCCAGCGTCCGGCGCACCCCAAATACGACCTGGTCGCTAGGCGGCAGTTAGGAACGTTCCCAAAGTGCCGGCAGAAAAGGAACGTCCCCAACTGCCGACCCTCTAAGTTGCGGTGAAATAGGGACTAGATACGCCTTCTAACAGCAAATACAATCCCTATTTCACCGCAAGTTAGGAGTGGGCGCGGGCGTTGATGGCGAAGGAAATGTCGCGCTCGAGGGTTAGAGCCTGTTCGCGTTCGAGGTCTTGGGTGAGGATTGCCAGCACGTAAGGGCGCTCGGCGTAGACGATTGCGGCATCGTGCTGAGCATTCGTCAGGCTGCCCGTTTTGTGCGCGACCAAAACGCCGCCG
The DNA here is from genome assembly GCA_905215275.1 of uncultured bacterium. GTDB lineage: Bacteria > Actinomycetota > Coriobacteriia > Coriobacteriales > Coriobacteriaceae > Collinsella. Next base: position 28,129 of record CAJMPE010000002.1, read on the forward strand.
GGAACGCCCTCGACAATACCGCGCGTGTCTTCCTGCGCCAGCAGATATCCGCGCGCTCGATCGCACAGCCCGGGCGTCGCGATTGTCCCCGCCGCCAGCCGCTGCAACACGGCCGCAGCATCACGGGCGCTCGTATAGTTCTCGCGACCTTGTGCCTGGGCCTCGGCGTCCATCATCAAACGAGCGAGCACGGTCTGGGTCAGCCCCAATGCGGCACACGTTTCGTTGACCGTATCCATGCCAAGCCTGCCGATAACAAGGTTCGCTGCCACGTTATCGCTCTGGGCGATCATGGCGCACAGCAGCTCGTCAATACTGTACGACACACCCGCGCCGCGCGACTGAATGTTACCGCTGCCACCCACGATATCCTGTTGCGTTACCGTTATCTGCTCGTCGAGGGACAGCTCGCCCGCCGTCACGGCCTCGAGCGCACAAGCGAGAATGGGAAGCTTGATGATGCTTGCCGCCGCACGTCGCGCGTCCGGCGCCACAGCGACTTCACCATCGAGCGACGCGAACGTTTGAGAATCAAGCGCCACAGCATAGACCGAGGCAGACCCACCATACGGCTCGACAAGGGCTTCGACATCTTGCTGAAGGCCGGCAATCCAAGAAGCCCAGGCGACAGCTTCCGTCTTTTGAGCGGACGCATGATTCGCTTTTTGTTTGACAGGGACAGCGGAGCCCTCAGCCTCGTTGCGGCGCGCGGCACAACCGCCGAGACTCATCACCGAGGCAAGCGCTCCGGTCAACATCCCGGCACAAAACACCCGACGCGAGCAATCGCGCGCAGCGAGGGGCGCATCCCCCGGCGGGAACTGGAACGCCTCCACGTTATCGCCGCCACCCCGACCTTGCTCGCCGCAGTACACAGACTCACTCCCCACCATCGCATTCTACCGAGCCGTCGATAAACGGCCGCGCCGGACACCCAGCACGCCGCACTCATTGTGACGCATGCGACAGGGCTTGCGCGGCACGATCATCCTCGCATAACCAGTTGGGCCGGAGCGGCCCAACCGCACCTGAACCACCTTATAATCTAGCCAACACATCGAATGGAAGGAACCATCATGCCCCGGTTTTGCACCCATTGTGGCAAGCTTCTGAAAGACGACGAGCGCTTCTGCACCAACTGCGGAACGCCGGCAACCGATGATGGCCAGGCCTCTCAGTCGCAAGAGGATGCGCAGGCAGCCGAACATGCCGCTGCGTCCGATGCCGCCTTCGACACCGCCGCGACCACGGTTCAGCCTGCGCAGCAGCCCACGGCGACTCAGCCCCAGCAGGCGGACATGACCGTGCAGTCCGCTCATCAGCCAGCGCCCGCTCCCCAGCCGGAAGCTGGCGCGACGCAGCAATGGGCGAAACCAGCCGGCTCCGCGCCGCAGCAGCCCATACCGACCGCCGCTCCGCAGGCCGGTGCTCCCGCCGCGCCCAAAAACAACAACGCCCTGCTCATCGGCATCATCGCCGCGCTAATCGTCGTGATTATCGCGCTCGTCGTGTTCTTTATGATCAAGCCTTTCGACAAGGGCGCCGATGATACCGAGGGCACGACGATCGAGAAGGTCAAGATCGACCACGATAATGACGATGCGTCCGTCAAGGGCGACCCCAACAAGCTTGACAATGATGATGACGATGACGTCCACGATGCCGCCACCATCAGCGAGCAGAACGTCTACGACCAGCTGAGCTCCTACTACAGCAGGCTCTCCGATCTTGATCAGCAGGTTCGCGACTGCGCCACCACGTTTAACACGTACTATCTCAAGGATGACCGAAGCTCGCGTCAGTCGGCCAGCGATGCCGCCGAGGCGCTCGAGGATCAGATCGGCGACCTCAAGGACGAGGTCGAGGACCTGGATGTTCCCATCGACTCGCAGAACTACAGCTCGTGGAAAGATATCATCACGCTCTACGACGACTTGGAGAATCGCATTGACGTCATTTGCGATGCCTGGGAGATCAGCCTTGAATACTCCAGCCCCGCCAACCACAAGGACGAGATCGTGGCGCCGCTGGCGCGCGACAACGTAGCGGGCACCAACGACAACAAATACCGTCTGGACTTTGAGGACCGCTACCCCGGCGCCGCACCCGTCGAGGTGAAATAATCCCAACAACTGATCAAAACTTGCGGTGAAATAGGGATTGATTAGGCCTTTTGCCAGCAAAAACA
>CAJMPE010000003.1 GCA_905215275.1 uncultured bacterium
GGCAAGGCTCGGGATAATAGCGACCTCGCGCTCGGTAGCGAGCAAACGACTCTCGATACGGTCGCCCTCGCGTACCAGTACGCGGCCCGCGAGTGCCAGCGGACGGTCGAACCAGGTGTAGTCGATCATGCCGCCGTAGGCCTCGGTGTTCAGGCGCAGCGTCTCGCCTGCGCCATCGAGCTCGGGCACGGCCTTGACCTTAAACGTCGGCGAATCGCTGTGCGACGCCGTGAGCTGAAAATGATAGTCACCGGCAACGCCGTCCTCGCCCCACGTCGCAGCCAAGTCCTCGCCCACCTTAAAGGCAATAACGCTCGAGGTGTTGCGCTGCGTGTAATAACGCCCGCCCGGCTCGATGTCCCACGCCGCGTTCTCGGGCAGGTAGGTAAAGCCCGCCTCGTCGAGCTCGGCCATAATGGTCGCCGCCGTATGGAACATGCTGGGGCATGCCTCGATAAAGTCGATAAGGTCGTTGGCGGCCTCGATATCATCGGCCGTCACATGCGCGCGCTCGGGCGTTTCCTGATCCGTCATGCTCTCCCCTTTCGCTGGGTTGATGGTCCCTTCCAGCATACCCCGCCGCGCCAGCGCTGCACTCTTCATTCCGTGTTTAATCCCGCGCCGCTCACCAAGTTGAGCCATCATGCCCGCGCTCCTTTTGCGACAATTACGCTAACAGGACGAGAGGAGCCGTCATGAAGCCACGTAACATTGCCATCGCCTGCGGTGTCGCGGGAGTCGCCGTCGGCCTTGCCGCTGCCGCCGGCATCGTTTACCGCAAGCAAATCAAATCCGCTGCGTCGCTCAAACGCTTGACCGGCTACGCGGATGGCTATGACCTGCACGCAATCGACATCGTCTACGACTACGACCTCGACTGCATCATCGCCGCCGATGTGCGCGACGACCAGGCCTACATCGATGCTGTGGTGGCACAGGTGTTGCCCGGCGTGCCAGCACATGTCCAGGCGCCCCAGTTTGCCTGCAGCGCTTTTATCGCCGTAGATGCCGAAGGCCGCGTGCGCACCGGCCGCAATTACGACTTTAAGGACGACACCTCGGCGCTGCTGGTGCGCAATCACCCACGCGGCGGCTATGCCTCCATCGGGTTTGCCGCCCTTAACAACCTGGGCGATAATACTCCGCTTGACTCCGTCGCCGGACGCGCCGCCGCGCTCATGGGCCCGTTTGCCCAGCTCGACGGTGTTAACGAATGCGGCGTGTCCATTGCCGTACTCACCCTGGATTCCAAGCCCTGTGACCAGGACACGCAGCGCCCCGTCATCAATACCTCGCTCGCCATCCGTCTGGTGCTCGACCGTGCCGCCACCACGCAAGAAGCTGTCGACCTGCTTTCCGCCTACGACATGCACGCCATGGCAGGACGCGATTACCACTTCTTTATCAGCGACGCCGCCGGTGACGCGCGGGTGGTGGAGTGGGATCCGCGCGACCCCGACCGCGCTTTCAAAGCGACTCCTGCACGCCAGGTTACGAACTTCTACGCCTGCTATGGCGACGAAGTGCTACCCAACCAAAAGAATGGCGAGCTGGGCCATGGTAAAGAGCGCGCCGTCGCAATCGCCGATGTCCTTGACGCCCATGTCGGCGCCCAGGACGAGGCAGTCGCTTGGAAGGCTCTACGCGCCGCGGCGCAAGAGCCCAATCCGGAAGACATCACCAGCAACACGCAGTGGTCGGTCGTCTTTGACAATACCAAACCCGCCGCCGCTATTACGCTGCGCCGCCACTGGGGCGACGTCGACGCCTTCGCGCTGTAAGGAGCTGGCACCGTCGTCCTTACGCTGGCCTGACGTTGCTTACATTTCTATACATTTGAGCTAACACGTTTTACCCCCGTATCAACAGTGTGCGGGGGTAAACTTATGCGCATGTTATAACTTGCCCGGAAGGATTCACCATGCTTAGGATCGGTCTTCTTACTAGTGGCGGCGACTGCCAGGCGCTCAACGCCACCATGCGCGGCATCGTCAAAACGCTTATGACCAATAGCGAAGAACCTATCGAGATCTACGGTTTTGAGGACGGCTACCAAGGCCTTATCTACAGCAGGTTCCGCGTCATGACACCCGCCGATTTTAGCGGCATCCTCACCCGCGGCGGCACTATTCTGGGCACGAGCCGCACGCCGTTTAAGCGCCTGAACATTCCCGAGGCCGACGGCGTCGAGAAGGTGCCCGCGATGGTCCACACCTATCATAAGCTGCAGCTCGACTGCCTGTTTATGCTGGGCGGTAACGGCTCCACCAAGACCGCCAACCGCCTGCGCGAAGAGGGCCTCAACGTTATCGCCCTGCCCAAGACCATCGATAACGACACCTGGGGCACCGAGCTGACGTTTGGCTTTACGAGCGCCATCGACGTCGCCACCAAGTGCATCGACGACATCCACACCACCGCTTCAAGCCACGGCCGCGTGTTCGTCATCGAGATCATGGGCCACAAGGTTGGCTGGATCCCGCTGTACGCCGGCGTCGCGGGCGGTGCGGACGTCATCCTGATTCCCGAGATCCCCTACGACATGGACCAGGTCATCAAGACCATCGAGCATCGCATGGAGACCGGCAGCCGCTTTACCATCGTGGCCGTCGCCGAGGGCGCCATCTCCAAGGAGGACGCGGCGCTGTCCAAGAAGGAGTACAAGAAGAAGCTCGCCGAGCGCACGAGCCCGTCGATCGTCTACGACATCGCCAAGGAGATCGAGGCCAAGACCGGTCGCGAGACCCGCGTCGCCATCCCCGGCCACACGCAGCGCGGCGGTCAGCCCGACGCCCAGGACCGCATCTTTGCGACCCAGTGTGGCGTCGAAGCCGCGCTTGGCTGCCTGCGCGGCGAGTTTGGCTACATGATTGCCTTGCGTGACGGCAAGATGTGCCACATGCCGCTCGAGGAGGTCGCCGGCAAGCTCAAGTATGTCGACCCACAGAGCGATCTGGTGCGCGAGGCCAAGGCGTTGGGCATCAGCTTCGGCGACGAATAGCCTCGGCCGAAACTGCTCTCATCGGAGGCCCCAGGGCTTACCTCCCAAATCGTCCTCGGACATGTCAGGACCCCGCTGCGCGCTTCGCGCGGCGGGGTCCTTCCGTCCTGCGGAAAGATTTGGGAGGTAACCCTGTGCGCGGCCGGACAGATCCCAAAGCCCGCCATGCTTCTTATGTGCAGCAAAGGCAATCCTGCTAAAATACAAAGCGCTCATGTAGTTTAAACGCACGACGATAAGGAGCACCAGTGGGTAACCACTTCCGTACCTCCGGTGCGGGCGATGAAGCCCCCAAGACGCAGCCGAGCGTCGCGGGCAGTCGTTTCGCCACTCCGGATTCAGAGGATCAGCTGTTTAGCCCGATCCCCGCACAGCCGGCAGATCAGGCACAGCCGGCGGCAGATTCCTTTGCCTACAACCCCAACAACGATGTTGCGCTTTCCGGCACGGCTGGCTTTGAGCCCGTTCAGACGGTGACCGCCCGCGTGGCTCAGCCTCAGATGAGCGCCGCCACGCCGCAGCCTACCATGGCCGGCATCCCCGACCCCATGGCCCCTGCGGCTCCCGCGCCGCAGCCCGCGCAGTCCGGTCTTTTTGCCGGCATTCCCGACCCCACGCAGCCTGCAGCTCCCGTGGTCGAGCGCGATCAGGCCGCCGAGGTCGCAAGCCTCGACAACGCGCTCAACAACCCCGACTTCACGTCGGTGTTTGCGCCCATCGACCCGCAGGCCAGCCGCAAAAAGATGGCCAAGCAGGCCGGTGTCGAGCCCGTCATCCTTATGGAGCACGTCACCAAGATCTATCCGGCGCAGCCCAACAAACCCGCACTCGACGACATCAACATCGAGATCTATCCGGGCGAGTTCGTCTTTTTGGTCGGTCACTCCGGCTCGGGTAAGACCACGCTGCTGTCGACGCTCAACCGCGATGTCAAGCCCACAAGCGGTCGCATTTTGGTCGCCGGCCAGGATCTCATGAAGATCAAGAACCGCAAGGTTCCGTTCCTGCGTCGTCAGATTGGCGCCGTGTTCCAGGACTTTAAGCTCCTGCCGCAAAAGACCGCCTACGAAAACGTGGCGTTTGCCCTGCAGTGCATCGGCAAGCCCAAGGGCGTCATTCGCAGCCAGGTGCCCGAGGTGCTGCGTCTGGTCGGTCTGGCCGACCAGATGGACTCGCTGCCCGATCAGCTTTCCGGTGGCGAGCAGCAGCGCGTGGCCGTTGCCCGCGCCATGGTCAACCGCCCGCCGCTGCTGATTTGCGACGAGCCCACGGGCAACCTCGACCCGGCGATTTCGCTGGGCATCATGAAGCTGCTCGAGCGCATTAACCGCACCGGTACCACCGTGATCGTCGCCACGCACGACCGCGAGATGGTCGATAGCATGCACCGTCGCGTGATCGCCCTCGAGGGCGGCCACGTAATCCGCGACCAGGAGAGGGGAGGTTACGGCAACTATGGCACCAACTAACGTGGGCTACTCGCTCAAAGAGGCAATCAGCCACTTCTTCCGTAACTGGACCACCTCGCTCGGCGCCGTCATCACGATTTTCCTTTCGCTGTTTATCATCGGCCTGTTCATTATGGGTTCCGCGATGCTGAACTCCGTGATCGGCACCGTCGAGGATCAGGTCGTCATCAACGCCTTTATTAGCGATGACGCCGACCAGGCAGATGTTCAGGCCTTTGAGGCCGAGCTCAAGACGTGGAGCAACGTCAAGTCCGTGACGTACAAGGATAAGGACGACGCGCTGGCCGAGTACACGAGCAAGATGTCGGGTAACGCCGACGCTACCATGAGCGCGCTCGACGGTCAGAACCCGCTGCCGGCTTCGTTTGCCATCGAGATGGACGATCCGTCCATGGTCGAGAGCACGGCCCAGAAGCTCAAGAAGAACGCCGATTTTCAGAAGATTGCGGACGACGGCGACGTTAACGCGAGCGTTCTGTACGGCCAAGAGGAAGTGAGCCGCCTGTTCCAGGTGACGAACTACATCCGTATCGCCGCTGTGGTGCTCGTCGGCCTGCTGACCTTTATCGCGTTCATTTTCATTAACAACACGATCCGCCTGTCCATTACGGCGCGTCGTCGTGAGATCGCGATCATGCGTCTGGTGGGCGCAAGCAACGGCTTCATTCGCGGGCCGTTCATTACCGAGGGCGTGCTGCAGGCCATTTTGGGCTCGCTGCTTTCCATCGGCGTGCTGGAGCTGCTGCGTAACCTGATGGTTCCACGTCTGCAGGAGAGCATCGGCTGGATGTCGTTTGCGCTGCCGATGCAGTACTACCTGGTGACCTACGCCGCGCTGATTCTGGTCGGCGTCATTATCGGTCTTTTTGGTTCCGCCATCGCCATGCGCCGCTATCTGCGCGTGTAGGCGTGCTTGGAATTCGTTCCTTCAACGGGTCGCCTCTTTTGGGGCGGCCCGTTTTTTGATCCCTTGGGGACGGCAGGATTGCGGATCATCGCGGCGCTGGTCTATCTATGTGACCCGCAATCCTGCCGTCCCCTAGGGATCATTTGGGTAGACTCTTGGGGTGTAAACGGCCATCGATAGTAAGGAGGCGCCATGGGGCGCAATAACAAGCATAAGCGTGGAGCTCGCAATAAGCGCGGGCCGGTGCGCAGCGAGCGTCGTCCGAGTCTGACCGGACGCGTGCAGCTCCATGAGCATAGCGCCTACGTTGTAACCGAAAACGGCGACTACAAGGTCATGGGCCGCGGCAAGCGCGAGATTATGGACGGCGATACCGTTGCCGTGAGCATTAAGAACAGCCCGCATGGCGAGCGACGCGCCGTAATCGAGGGCGTCGTCGAGCGTGCAGCCATTAGTGTGGTGGGCACGTACCAGACTGCCGGCCCGCTCGGGGTGATCGAGCCGCTTGATTCTCGCCTTAAGGCCGATTTCTTTATTCTGCCGGAGGACACCTCGGCGGAGCGCTTGGGCGTTCATCCGGGTGATGCGGTCGTCGCACGCATTTTGACGTATCCGACGCGCCTGGAATCGGGCACCGTGACGATCGAGCGCCGTATTGGCGGCGATGATGCGCCCGATTTGGGCGTTCAGTATGTGATGGCGCGCTATGGCTATACCGATACGTATCCCGAGGCCGCGCTAGCCGAGGCCGAGGCACTTTCGCTCGATGTGGCCTCGGCGCTCAAGGACCCGCTCCGCCGAGACCTGCGCGACCGCTTTGTCATCACGATTGACCCGGTCGACGCGCGCGACTTTGACGACGCCATCTCGCTGGAGCGCACGCTCGCGGGTGGCTACAAGCTGGGTGTCCATATTGCCGACGTTTCGCACTATGTTGCCTGGGACGGACATATCGATCTGGAAGCCCGCCATCGCACGACGTCGGTGTATCTTGCCGATCGCGTTCTGCCCATGTTGCCCGAGCGCCTGTCGAACGATTTGTGCTCGCTGCGTCCCGACGAGGACCGCTTGGCGTTTACCGTCGACATTGAGCTCGACGCGCAGGGTCGCGTGCGCCATTACGCTCCCTATCCCAGTGTGATCCGCTCGCGTGTGCGCATGGACTACGACGGCGCCGAGGCGCTGCTGGTGCGTGCCGGTGCGGTGGAGTATTCGGTGCTGGAGGGTGCCGCCGAGGATGTTGCCGCAGTTGAAGCCTCGCGCGAGGAAGCGCTCGAGCGCGGGCTTGCGTGCGAGGAAACCGCTCGCGGCTATAACGTCGACTTGGGGGATTTCCTCGTAGCTGCCAACGAGCTCGCCGAGCTTCGCCGTCGTGTTCGTCGCGCGCGCGGCTCGGTTGACTTTGATACGGCCGAGATCCGTGCACTGTTGGACGAGGACGGCGTGCCCGTGCAGATCGTGGCCCGTGAGCGCTCGTGCGCCACGTCGCTGATTGAGGAAGCCATGCTGCTGGCCAACGAGTGCGTGGCGGAGTGGCTGGCCGACCGCGATATCGAGGCCTGCTATCGCGTGCACGACGATCCCAGTCCCGATAGCCTACACGGTGCCGCCGTGGCGCTGGCACAGCTGGGTATCATCGATGACCGCCGTGCGGCCGGCATTGCCCTGGGAAGTCCCGACGAGTTGCAGGCGGCAGTTGACGCCGCAGCCGGCACGGCTAACGCACCGCTCGTCAACACGCTCCTTCTGCGCAGCATGCAGCGTGCGTTGTATAAGCCCCACAACGAGGGCCACTTTGCGCTCGCCGCGCCGTGCTACTGCCACTTTACAAGCCCCATTCGCCGCTATCCCGACCTGGTGGTGCATCGCGTGCTCAAGCTGCAGCTGGCATACGAGCGGCTGGGTGGAAAAGACGCCTTGGTGCGTACGCCGCGGCTGATCGGTAAGGGCCGCGAGTCCCTGCCGCGCATCCTGCCGCAAATCTGCCGCGCGTGCAGCGATGCCGAGCGTGCGGCAGACGCCGCCAGTCATGCGACGCAAAAGATCAAGATCGCCCAGTACTACGAGGACCGCCTGGGCGAGCGCTACGCCGGAACGATCTCGTGGGTCAGCAGCATGGGCCTCTTTGTGCGCCTGGATCTGACACAGGTTGAGGGTTTGGTTTCGATCAAGAGCCTGGGCAACGAGTGGTTCGAGTTTGATGAGGACGCGCTCACGCTCACGGGCGCCGACACGGGGACTCGCTATGAGCTGGGGCAGCGTGTGATCATCGAGGTCTCGCGCGTCAACACCACGCGCGGGCACTTGGATTTCAGGCTTATTCATTAGCCGGAATTTGGTGATTGATAGAGAACGGGGCGGTCTTTTGAGGCCGCCTTTTTTGTGGCGCATCAATCGTCTTGCCGCTCGCGCGCTTGCGTCTTCCGCCTGCTGTAGGGGAGATAAAACCTACCAAAATAAACCTGTTCCTTTTTGGGAGGTTTACCAGAGAGCGGGGATGAGATGGCAACGGTGTACGGGTATGCGCGGGTGAGCTCGCGTGATCAAAATCTGAATCGGCAGCTGGATGCGCTGGGCGCCTATGGCGTGGAACCGGCGAATATCTTTGCCGATCGTGCGAGCGGCAAGGACTTCGATCGACCGCGGTATCGCGAGCTGCTGTGCGCGTTGGATTCCGGTGATGTGCTGGTGGTACTTTCCATTGATCGGCTGGGCTGTAACTACAGCGAGATCCTCGAGGAATGGCGGTGCATAACCAAAGAGCTCGGCGCCGCCATCGTGGTGCTGGACATGCCGTTGCTCGACACGCGCGCCAGAGACTGTGGTGGGTCGGACGTGACGAGTGCGTTGATTGCCGATATTGTTTTGCAGCTGCTGAGCTATGTGGCACAGGTGGAGCGCGAAAACATTCACCGGCGCCAAGCCGAGGGCATTGCGGCGGCGCGAGCGCGCGGCGTGCGCTTTGGCCGGCCCCGCAAGCCCTGTCCTCCGCAATTCGAGCTGGTGCGCGATACCTACGAGGCGGGTGATATCACGCGGAGTCAGGCGGCAAAGCGGCTAGGCGTGTGCGTGGGGACGTTCGATCGCTGGATGCGCGAGATGGAGTAGGGGCGCCACGGTCCTTTGGCGCCCCGATTCGAACATTTTGGATTTCGCTACGGCGACAACTGCATTTGGGGGTACACTCGCTGCTGCTCAAAAAATGACGGAGGTTAGCCCTTGGCGCGTGTGAAGCACATAGTCGGATGGATTTCGGTTGTCCTGCTGGTCGTGACGCTGGCAAGTATTTGGGTACTGACGGAGCAAAATGTGGAGCAGACGTCGTCGCTCAGCGAGTCCACCGCGCGTGCGGTGGAAGGACGGGCTGCGGACGTGCGGCCCGACGCCGCGCAGGAGTCCCAGGCGGGGGATGCCGCCGAGGGCGCTGATTCAACGACTGCCACCGTTCATCCCGATCCGCTTGCGCCCGTTCGTCTGTGGATGGGTGCCAACATTCGTCGCGTCGCACATACCGTTGAGTTCTTCTTCGTAGGACTGTTTGCTTCGGCGACAGCGGCATGCCTGGGCGAGTGCCTGCCATGCGCGCGATTCCGGTACGTAGTCGCTCTGCTCTTTTGCGCCGTCTGCTCTGTCGGTGACCAAGTGCACAAGATTTTTGTTCCTGGCCGTCATTTCGACATGATCGACCTGGGCTTCGATGCCGCGGGCTATGTCACCGCCATGCTGCTGGTGCTGCTGGCGGCCGCGCTGGCTCGGTGCGCGACCTGTCCCATTGGCGCCCATGCGAGACGCCGTTAACAACTCTGTTACGAATAATGCGACCTCGATGAATCATTTTGTGTCGCGCGTATTTCCGAGCGGTCGGATTCGAGGGGCGAGCGGTAGAACGCTCGCCCCTTGTGCGCCATGATGCGGCACAATGTACCGTAAAAGCTGTTTATATCCGGTACGAATCATTCTTTGGTCTTTAATTCTTCTCAACGGAGGTGTTTGAGATGGCAAACGGATTGCTTTTAAGGCTTCGTGAGCGTGAGCTCAGTGCGAGCCCGGCAGAGCGCAATGTCATCGCATATGTGAGCGCTCATCCGCATGAGGTGGTCGGGCTGTCCGTCCGCGGTCTTGCCGATGCCACGTTCTCCTCGCCCTCGAGCATTTTGCGCTTTTGCAAGCGCTTGGGTTTTGCGGGCTACAAGGAGTTTCAGCGCGAACTGATTGCCGAACTTGCGCTCTTGGGCGACAGAAAGGACGTTGCCCTCGAGGACATCTCCGTGGATGACAGCGTCGAGCGAATCGTGGGGAAGGTGATGAAAAGCAACGTGCGTACGATCGAGGCGACGGCGCGAACACTCGATTACACCGTTTTGGAACGATGCGCAGCCTATCTTAAGCAGGCGCGCATGGTCAATCTGTTCGGTATTGGTGCTTCTCGCTTAGTTGCTCACGATCTGGCACAAAAGCTCATGCGTGTCGACAAGGAATGCCATCTGTACGATGACTGGCACGACCAACTCTTGTGCGCCAAGAACATGCACGAAGGCGATATCGGCATTGCTTTTAGCTACTCGGGCTTAACGCAAGAAGTGCTGGACTGCACTGCCGAGGCCCAACGCCACAACTGTCCCGTTGTGGCCGTGACCAAGGTAGACGGATCGTCCAAGCTTGCCACCGTGGTCGATGCCGTGCTCGGCGTTGCTGCAAGCGAGCCCTTGGTCCGCAGCGGTGCCATGGCCTCGCGTATGGCCCAGCTTATGGTTGTCGATGCCCTCTACGCTGCTTACGTTGCGAGCGATTACGAACGGGCGACGCATGCCATCAAGCAAAACTACATCGAGAAACAGGAAAGATGAGGTGAACAAAATGCTTGATTTAACGAAATTCACGACAGAACAGCGAAATCAAAAGTCAATGGACCTCGACACGATGACATCGCTGCAAATCGTCACGACGATGAACGATGAGGACCTTCGCGCCGTCCAGTCGGTTACGAAAGTGTTGCCACAGGTTGCTACGGCAATCGACTGGGCTGCCGAGGCGCTCGAGCGCGGCGGTCGCGTCTTTTACATGGGCGCGGGCACTAGTGGTCGTTTGGGCGTGCTTGACGCTTCGGAGTGCCCGCCTACGTTTGGCGTATCGCCCGATCTGGTTGTCGGGCTCATTGCCGGGGGCGAGACGGCGTTTATCAAGGCTGTCGAAGGTGCCGAAGACAGCGAGGAGCTTGGCGCGAGCGACCTGCGGGAGCGTGGACTCTCGGACAAGGATCTTGTCGTTGGCCTGGCGGCAAGCGGTCGTACTCCCTATGTAGTGGGCGGCCTTGTGTACGCCAAGGCAACTGGGTGCAAGACCATTGCAATTGCCTGCAACCAAGGGTCGAAGATCGGGGAGAGCGCAGATCTTGCCATTGAGCCCGTGCCCGGTCCCGAGGTGCTGACCGGCTCAACGAGGCTCAAGGCGGGAACGGTCCAAAAGCTCATTCTCAACATGATTTCGACCGGTGCCATGGTCAAGATTGGCAAGGTGTACCAAAACCTGATGGTCGATGTGCAGCAGACGAACGAGAAGTTGGTGGTGCGCGGCCAGAACATCGTGATGGAAGCGACCGACTGCACGCGCGAGCGCGCTGTTCAGGCGCTTGCGGATGCCGGCGGCCACGTAAAAACCGCTATTGTCTCGGTGCTGTTGGACTGCGATGCCGAGCAGGCTGCGGTAGCTCTTGAACGGGCGCACGGCCATGTCCGTACTGCGGTGAGTGGCCATGAGAAGAGCAACGCCGATGCCCAATAGGTGCACGGCGTGAGCTGATATGACATCTAGACGAGATACCCAATACAAGGAGGAGTTATGACGAACAAAGAGCTGGCTCAAAAGCTGCTGGACCTTTTGGGCGGTAAAGACAACGTGCTCGCAAACGCGGCGTGCATGACGCGCCTGCGCGTGACCGTCAAAGACACGGGCAACGTCGACACGGAGGGTATTAAGGCGCTCGACGGCGTGATGGGCCTGGTTGAGGATGACACGATGCAGATCGTGCTGGGTCCGGGCAGGGTGAATAAGGTGCTCGAGGAGTTCTCCAAGCTCACCGGCCTTGCGAAAGGCGTTGCTGATGGGAGCGTGGTTGACGCTGCGGCCACAAACAAGGCCGCGCAGAAGGCCAAGTACGAGTCTAAGCCGGTTCAGGCCTTCCTCAAGAAGATTTCCAATGTCTTCGTCGCCCTGCTTCCCGGCATCATTGCGGCTGGCCTCATCAACGGTATCTGCAACGTCATTAACGTCTCGACGGCAGGCGCGCTTGCAGGCGAGTGGTGGTACCAGGGCATTCGTTCCATGGGTTGGGCCCTCTTCGCCTATCTGCCCATCTTGGTGGGCTATAACGCGGCACGTGAGTTTGGTGGCTCTGCTGCGCTGGGCGGCATCGCCGGCATGATGTGTATCGCCAACAGCGCCATGCCCCTGCTTGCGCCTGGCGCGGCTGATCCTGCCACTGCCATTCTGCTGCCGCTCACCAATGCGCAGTACAACCCCGCAGCGGGCGGCATGATCGCGGCTCTCATCGCTGGTGCGTTTTTCGCCTGGATGGAGCGTCAGATTCGCAAGGTCATGCCCAACGCGCTCGATACGTTCCTGTCCCCGCTGCTGGTGCTCATCATCGGCGCCTTTGCTCTGATGCTTGTCATCCAGCCGGTTGGCGCTTGGCTGACGACCGCGATCTTTAGCGTCCTCACCTTTATCTTCGAGAAGCTGGGCGTCCTGGGCGGCTATATCCTGTCGGCAGGCTTCTTGCCGCTGGTGTCCGTCGGCCTGCATCAGGCGCTCACGCCGATCCACGCTATGCTCAACGATCCCGACGGCGCTACCAAGGGCATCAATTACCTGCTGCCCATCCTTATGATGGCTGGCGGCGGCCAGGTCGGTGCCGGTTTGGCGCTGTACTTTAAGACCAAGAACGCCAAGCTCAAGAAGTATGTCGCCGAGTCCATCCCCGTTGGCATCCTGGGCGTGGGCGAGCCTCTGATGTATGCCGTTACGCTGCCGCTCGTTCGTCCGTTTGTGACGGCCTGCCTGGGTGCCGGATTTGGCGGCGCGCTCGCGGCGCTGCTTCACATCGGCACGGTTTCTCAGGGCGTTTCCGGTCTGTTTGGCCTGCTGATCGTCGTTCCTGGCCAGCAGCTCGGCTACGTTGCCGCTATGCTGCTTGCCTATGCCGCCGGCTTTGTCCTGACGTGGTTCTTTGGCGTCGACGAGCAGAAGATCAACGAGTTTTTTGGCGAGTAGCCTGATGCTGCGCGCCATGTCATTCGAACGTCTTGACGTGCCGCAGATCTCTTGATGCTATGGTTGTGCCGGCGGGGCTAACTGCTCCGCCGGCCTTTTTTAAAGGAGCGTTGAAGCGTGAAAACGGGTATTTCGATTTATCTTTCCAGCCCTCTGCAGGATATTGAGCGGACGATTGAGCGTGGTGCCGCGGCGGGTGCGCGCTATGCGTTTACCTCGCTGCATATTCCCGAGGATGGGGGAGCGGCATATGCCGATAAGGTCCGTCATGTGCTGTCGCTGCTTTCCGCCCGCGGCATTGCGCTCATTGCCGATGTGGGGCCGCGCACGTGCGATTTGCTCGGGCTTGAGCGTATCGAGGACCTGCGCGATCTGGGGTTGGAATACCTTCGTTTGGACTATGGCTTTAGCGCCCAGCGGGTCGCGGAGTTGTCCGGTGTATTTCACATTGTGGTCAATGCATCGACGGTGAGTTCTGATGAAATCGCATCGTGGCGAGAAGCCGGTGCCGATGTGACTCGTTTTGCCGCCTGCCACAATTTTTATCCCAAGCCTTATACCGGTTTAGCTCTGGAAGACATTGCTCGGACGAATCTTCGTCTTGCGGCGCTTGGCTTCGAAATCATGGCTTTTGTGCCGGGTGATGCCAACGTTCGCGGGCCGGTATTCGAGGGACTGCCGACGGTCGAGGCGCAGCGCGGTCGCGCGTCAAAGGTTGCCCTCAACATGCTTGAGCTTGCACATGGCGCCGATTGCGACATTGTGTTGGTCGGCGACCCCGATCTTTCCGATGCGGGCTGGGCGCAGTTTGCTCAAGTTTCCGCCGGATACGTGGATTTGCAATGCGAGCTTGACCCCGGCTATGCCTGTGTGCGCGGGCAGATTCATCACGACCGGCCCGATTCGAGTACCCTCATCTTTAGGTCTCAGGAGTCGCGCACGACGCTTAAGCCGGATTCTGTGCCGACGGATACCGGTGCCGGCCTGCCGCGAAAGACGGGGTCGATCGCTGTGAGCAATAGCGGCTATGGGCGCTACGAAGGCGAGCTTGAGATTGCGCGGGTCGATCTTCCCGGTGACAAGCGCATGAACGTTGCGGGCCATATCACGCCCGAGGCAATGGAGCTGCTGCCGTTCATCAAACGCGGATTCGGGGTACGGTTCGTTTAGCGTGTGACCCGTGGGCTACAATTGGCCCATCATACGAAGGCGTCTCGTGTGGCGTGTGCCTGCGTTGGCCGATCTATATTCGGAGGATTCCCATGACCGTACTGTTTGTTGAATATCCCAAGTGCTCGACCTGTAAAAAGGCCAAGGCATGGCTGGACGAACATGGGGTTGAGTATATCGACCGCGATATCGTTACGGACAATCCCACGGCCGATGAACTTGCGACCTGGATTGCTCGTTCGGGGCTGCCGGTGCGACGCTTCTTTAACTCGTCGGGCATGAAATATCGAGAGCTGGGCCTGAAGGCGCGCCTGGATGCGGGTATGACGGACCAGGAATGCTGCGAGCTGCTGGCGACCGACGGCATGCTTGTTAAGCGTCCGCTACTGGTGGGCGACGACTTTGCGATCCCCGGCTTTAAGGAAGCGGCTTGGACCGAGGCGTTGCTGTAGCGGCTGCGGAAGGTACGTCCCGTTTCGAGCGCTGATTCTGGGACACGGTTTCCGGTTGAGGGCTCGACGGGAAAGTGGGGACCAGTTTGAGCTTGTAATCTGGGACGCACTTTCCGCCGGCGGGCCTGCCCCAGTCAGTCCTTCAGCTGCGCCCATTCGTGTGGGTCGTAGATCTTTACGTGCTTGTCGGGCGTGTCGCTCCAATACTCTTCGTCCATAAAGGGCAGGTATGCCTGAACGCCGGGACAGATAAACGGAATCCGTTGCCGCTGCAGGCGCTCGCGCTGCCGCTGCTCCAGGTTCGTCTCGGATATGACGGTCGGCATGCCGGACAGCTCGACGAGGCTTGCCTGGATGCGCTTGAGGTCGGGGAGCGCCGCATGCCATGACGTCCGCATGATCAAAAATGAGGCGCGGCGGTAATTTGCCTGCATCACCGTGATGGCGGGGCGCAGCGTGGGATGGATTTTGTCCCGTTCGGGCCAAAGGTCGGCAGTGATCTCGAGGCCCAGGGTCTCCCATAGGTAATCAAGCTCTTCGTCCATGGCGCCTCGATATCTACGCGATCATTGATACTTCGATTGTGTTGCCTGGTGCTATCGTTTTCGCAGTAGAATCTGCCAACGGTTGACGGCTACCGCTCGCGGCGTTTTGCCCTTCGTGTACAGCGGTCGGCTTCACAGGTCCTTCACGGGTTGGACGAAATTAGGCCAATTTGGCCGAATTTCAAAAAAGTCAAAATTGGGGCTTGCGTCATGGCGTGACTTCCCGTATATTTCTTTCTTGCGCAAAGGCACAGCCGAGCGCAGCGATGCAGTCATTGGGATGTCGTCTAATGGCAGGACAGCGGATTCTGGTTCCGTCAATGGGGGTTCGACTCCCTCCATCCCAGCCATTGCATTTGCTACATATGGCCCGTTCGTCTAGCGGTTTAGGACGCCGCCCTCTCAAGGCGGAGATCACCAGTTCGAATCTGGTACGGGCTACCCACAAATGAATGCCCGGGCCTCGCAAGAGACCCGGGTTTTGTGTATCGACCGTTTATACGGCGCCTGCCGTGTTTCGCTCAGATCGAGGAGTAGCCATGGATCTGCCCATCAGCTTGCAAGACATCACGTATGCCGAGAACTATCTGGCGCAGGGCGACCTGGCTACGGCGACGCCGCTGTTGGAGCGCCTGGTGGAGCTCGCCGAGGAGTATATCGACGCCGAGTGCAAGACGGAGGAGAAGCGCCAATACTTTAGCTTCGATAGCAAGTTTGAGCGCTTGGCCTATCGTCGCGTGGAGAAGGATCCGCGCGAGCTCGTGCAGGTCGAGGTGCCGTTTGACCGCCTGTACTCTGACATGGCGTTTGCCTACATTCGCCAGCAGGATTATGTGAGCGCTCGTAATGCCCTGATGCAGGCTGTGCGCTGGGACCCCATGAACTGCAACTATCGCTTGGACTTGGCCGAGCTGTTCCGTGCACTCGAGGACAAGCAGGAATGGGCATCGCTCTCGTTCTCGGTGCTGGAGCGTGCAAGCGATGGCAAGTGCGCCGCCCGCGCCTATGCCAACTTGGGCCAGTATTTCCTTGAGCACGAGACCGAGAATGTCTCGGCCGCCGTGGGTTGCGCGCGTCTGGCACTGCGCTTAGCGCCCAACGATGCGCACACGACGCGCCTGCTCAACAAGATTCATACCACCTATCCGGATGCCGCCGAGGAGAGCGACGAGCACGTGATGGGTGAACTGGCCCTGCAAGGCGTGCCGACCTCGCCTTCGGCCGAGATTGCCATCTGCCTGATTATGTGCGCGACCGATGCTGCAAGCGACGGCGACAAGCAGGAGGCGACGCGCCTGACGGTGCGTGCTCGCGACTTGGTGGGCGAGGAGGCCTGCGCGGCGATTATCAAACTGGTGCGCGAGAGCGACGCCGAGCTCAATGCTGAGCGCAAGGCAAAGCGCGACGCCGCGGGCTCAAACGTCGATGGGACCGAGGAGGCCAGCGATGCCCAGTAAGCGCGAGCGCAAGCTCATCTCCAAGAATCGCTCGGCACACCACGAGTACTTTATCGATGAGACCTTTGAGTGCGGCATTGAGCTGAGCGGCACCGAGGTCAAGTCGATTCGCGAGCGCGCCTGCCAGATCACCGATACGTTCGCACTGATTCGTGGCGGCGAGTGCTGGCTCGTGGGCCTGCATATTCACCCTTATAGCCATGGTGGCGTGTGGAACCGCGACCCTGATCGCCGTCGTCGTCTGCTGCTGCACCGCAAGGAGATTGACTTTCTCGACGGTAAGCTACGTAATCGCGGCTATGCCCTGGTGCCGCTGGAGCTCTACTTTAATACCGACGGCCGTGTAAAGCTGCTGCTGGGCCTGGGCCGCGGCAAGAAGCTTTACGACAAGCGCGAGGATATGGCCAAGCGCGATGTCCAGCGCGAGATTGACCGCGCGCTTAAGGAGCGCAACCGCTAGGCGCTCTGTACAAGTTGCGGTGGAATACGGACTGTTTTGCCTGTTTGAGGGGCTATTCAGTCCCTATTTCACCGCAACTGCGGGCGTCTCATCTTGCTTGCTGTTTTGACACATATGTCTCAAAGGCGGCGTCCGTTATGGGCGCCGCCTTTTTTGTGGGTACATACATCCATAAGGTACCAACCCGGGTTAGGGGAGTGATCGTTATGGACAAAACTGCGTTCTTTACCATGCCGAGTGGTCTGTACGTGGTGAGCGCTGCGGCAGACGGGCTGCGCGCCGGCTGCGTCATCAACACGGCGGTGCAGGTGACGTCCGCACCGCCGCGCATTTCGGTTGCCGTGAACAAGGACAACGTCACCTCGGGCGTCATCGCATCGGCCAAAGCGTTCGCGCTGACCGTGATCGATCAGACTGCCGACATGCTCTACATCGGTAACTTTGGGTTCCGCACCAGCAGCGATTATGACAAGTTTGCCAAATACGAGACCCGCGAGACGGCTCTGGGCATGCCCTATGTGCCCGAGCACGCGGCGGCCCTGTTTAGCTGCCGCCTGATCGACACTGTGGATGTGGGCACGCATCTACTGTTTATCGGCGAGGTTGAGGATGCCGAGCGCCTGAGCGACGAGACGCCGCTCACCTACGATTACTACCATAAGGTCCTGAAGGGCAAGACGCCTCCGAAGGCCTCGTCCTATCAAGGCTAGAAATGTTTTAAAAACACTTGCATTATATTATTGAGAATATATACTAATAAGCGAAGTACATCACCAGTCACGTTCGAGAGGAGAACATCATGGCTGAGGAGAAGAAGACGTATAAGTTCGTGTGCGTCGTTTGCGGTTACGAGGTTGAGGTCGATACGCCCGAGCTGCCCGAGGATTATGTGTGCCCGGTGTGCGGCGTCGGTCCCGATCAGTTTGAGCTCGTCGAGGAGTAACTCGTAGACACACGACTTGCAGCAATACATAGCTCTGTCCAAGGGCCCCGGTCGGTCATCCCGGCCGGGGCCCTTTTCTTCCGCCCCCCAAGGGATCACGGCTGCTGTTAGCCGATCCTGTCTGTCATGAGTCCGGCCGACCTTTTGTCTTAACCTGCAACATCTAACGGCTCAAAACGGGTCCACTTGTTACAGATCGAGACAAACCAAAACCATCATTCTCAAAATCTCAATCTGTAACATGTGGCGGCTCAAAACGGGTCTATCTGTTACAGATTGAGACAAAAGGTTGGAGCTGAAGAAATGTCTCGATCTGTAACATCTAGAAGCGGAAATTTGGTCCACTTGTTACAGATCAAGACAAACCAAAACCATCCGGCAGAAGATCTCAATCTGTAACATCTAGATATCAAAAGCGGGTCTAGATGTTACAGATCGAGACGTTTGCCTGGGTGGGCATGCGGCTTCGTTACATCCCTGTCAACAACACGACATCGAGAATCGTCACGATGGCACCGATCCCTACGAGCAGCGCGTTGAGCGGGCGCGAGTTGGCGTATTTGCCCATGACACGGCGTGAACTGGTGAGTCGTATGAGCACAAAGACCGTAATCGGCAGCTGAAGTGACAGCAGCGCCTGACTCCAGATGAGACCTTCAAAAGGATTTGGGACGACCAGGCACGCCGCCACTGCACCGACGAAACAGGCTGCCATCCCGATCGAGGAATGTCGGTCGTGGATGTCGTATTCCTCGTCGAACATGCCCGCGGTGATGGTGCCCGCCGCCATGCCCGCTGTCACGCTACTCGAGAGACCCGCGAACAGCAGCGCTACCGCAAAGATGGTCGAGCTCGCCGGGCCCAAGATGGGGGAGAGCGTGGCCGCCGCGACGGCGAGGTCGTCTACGACAATGCCGTGCGCAAAGAAGGTCGTTGCGGCCAGGATGACCATGGCCGAGTTGATTGCCCAGCCCACGCCCATCGAAAAGAGCGTGTCGAAGAGCTCGTAGCGCAGACGTTCTTCGATAACTTGCTCGCCTTGGCCTTCGAAGTGCATGGATTGGATGACCTCGGAGTGCAGGAAGAGGTTGTGGGGCATAACGACCGCGCCTAGGACACTTACGATAATCGCAGCCGAGCCGGTGGGCATACTGGGTGTGATCCAGCTTGCGGAGGCCTGCGGCCAGTTGACCTTGACTAGTGCAAGCTCGGCCAAAAACGAGAGTCCTACCACGCCTACGAAGGCGATGATCCATCGCTCGGCGCGCTTGTAGGAGCTCGTCATGAGCATCGCCATCGATGCTGCCGCCACGATGATGCAGCCCGCATGCACGGGCAGCCCAAAGAGCATTTGAAGGGCAATCGCGCCACCCAGGACTTCGGCCATGGCGGTGGCGATGGTCGCGAGATAAGCACTGACGAGTACCGTGCGTCCAACGAAGCGGGGGAGGTAGCGCGTCGTGGCCTCGGCAAGACAGGCGCCCGTGGCGATACCCAGGTGTGCCGCGTTGTGCTGCAGCACAATGAGCATAATCGTGGACAGCGTGACGATCCACAGCAGCGCGTAGCCAAACTGCGAGCCCGCGGCCATATTGGAGGCCCAGTTGCCCGGGTCGATAAAGCCGACGGTCACAAGCAGCCCGGGGCCGATATGCCGCGCAATGTCTAGGCCTCCGTGACCATCGGTGCGTCGGGAGCCAAAATGATGTTTGAGATGGTTGATCATGGTGCGCTCCTGCGTGCCGTTTGTTTGACGCCGCAAAGGATACCCGTTTTAGGCTAAAAAGTTAACCAAGACTAACAAAATTGCCGTATTTGAATGGGATGGTGAAAGGGGATTGCCGAAATGTCTTGATCTGTAACAACTGGGGATGGAAATTGGGTCTTCCTGTTACAGGTTGAGATATTTGAAGCGGTGAGCTTACGGGCCGAACCTGGGGCCCTTGTTGTCGCCCTTGAGGTCGGCGGCGCCCACTCGTAGGGCGCGCGTTACGCGATTGTTTCGAAACGGGTGGGAAACACAACGGGCCGGCGATGCCCCTAGTATGCCTATTCAACTGACTGACTAAATATCTAGGGGAGGATCGCGATGCAGGCAGATTCCGCTCAGCAGCAGGGCCTTTATCGCCCCGAATTCGACCACGATGCATGCGGCATCGGCGCGCTCGCCGATATCAACGGTGAGCGCCATCACCAGATTCTGGACGACGCGCTGTCCATTCTGGTCAACTTGGAGCACCGCGGCGGCACGGGACTCGAGAAGAACACCGGCGACGGCGCTGGCATCCTGTTCCAGGTTCCGCATCACTTTTTCCGTAAAGAGGCTCAAAAGTGCGGCCAGATTCTGCCGGCAGAAGGCGATTATGGCGTGGCCATGCTGTTCTTCCCGCAGGACGACAGGGGCGTAGAGGATGCCCGCCGCGTGTTTGAGGAGGGCTGCGCCGAGGCCGGCGTGCCGCTGCTCTTTTGGCGCGAGGTGCCGGTCGACCCGCACGACCTGGGCGAGACGGCCCGCGCCTGCATGCCCACTATCCTGCAGGCCTTCCTGGGCCGTCCGGACGACACACCCGCCGGCGATGCCTTTGAGCGCCGCCTGTACGTGTGCCGCCGCACCATCGAGAAAAAGGCCGACGCCGAGTTCGCCCTGCGCGACAAGATCTTCTACGTGTGCTCCATGAGCTCGCGCACCATCGTGTACAAGGGCATGCTCGTCGCCACGCAGATGCGCCGCTTCTTCATCGATCTCAACGACGCCGCCGTCAAGACGGCCGTGGCGCTCGTCCACTCGCGCTACTCCACCAACACCACGCCCAGCTGGGAGCGCGCGCACCCCAACCGCTTTATCATCCACAACGGCGAGATCAACACCCTCAAGGGCAACGTCAACTGGATTCGCGCCCGCGAGCCCAACCTGTACAGCCCCGTGCTGCAACATGATCTTGAGCGCGTGATGCCCATCATCAACCGCGAGGGTTCCGACTCCGCGATTCTGGACAATGTGCTTGAGTTCCTGGTCATGAACGGTCGTCCACTCACGCGTGCCGCGTCCATGTTGCTGCCCGAGCCGTGGGACCACAACGACAGCCTGAGTGAGGAGCGCCGCGCCTACGACGCTTACCAGTCCATGCTCATGGAGCCGTGGGATGGCCCGGCGGCCATCGCCTTTACCGACGGGCGCACCCTGGGCGCCGCCCTCGACCGTAACGGCCTGCGTCCCGCCCGCTACTATGTGACGCGCGACGGTCGCTTTATGCTGGCAAGCGAGGTGGGCACCATCGAGGTGAGCCCCGAGAACATCCTGACGAGCGGCTGTCTGGGACCGGGTCAGATGCTCGAGGTCGACTTTGCCCGCGGGCGTGTCATCTACAACGAAGAGCTGCGCGCCCGTTACGCCAAGGAAAAGCCCTACCGTGATTGGATTGCCGAGGAGACGCTGACCGTCGACGCGCTCGATAGGCCTGCCACGGCGACGCCGGTCGAGGACGCCGAGGTGCCCGCCGCCGTGCGTATGGCTAAGCTCGGGTATCACTGGGATGACGTCGATGAGGTCGTGCGTCCCATGGCCCAGCAGGGCAAGGCCCCGCTCGCCTCGATGGGCATCGATGCGCCGCTGGCCTGCCTGTCCAAGAAGACACGATCCTTCTACGATTATTTCTATCAGCTGTTCGCCCAGGTCACGAATCCGCCGATCGATGCCCTGCGCGAGCACATGGTCACCTCGACCACGCTCTATCTGGGCAACCACGGCAACCTGCTCGAGGACTCCCGCACGGCCTGCCAGCTGGTTCGCTTGGAGCGCCCGTTGCTCAACGAGGAGGAGTTCGAGCGTATCTGCGCCATCGACCGCGTGGGCTTTAAGACCTGCCGTTTCCGTGCCGTCTACCGCCGCGATGCCGGCGAGGGCGCGCTGCAGGCTGCGCTCAAGCAGCTTGCAGAGGACGTTGAGGCTGCGGTCCGCGACGGCGTGAACATCGTGGTGCTGAGCGATCGTGCCGCTGCGGGCGAGGTGCCCGTGCCGTCGCTGCTCGCCGTGGGCTGCGTGCACAACCACCTGATCCGCGCTGGCGTGCGTACCTTTGCCGACATCGTGGTGGAGTGCGGCGACGCCGTGTCCCCGCACGACTTTGCGGCACTGGTGGGCTACTCCGCGAGCGGCATCTATCCGTACAACGCACACGCGTGCATCCGCGATCTGGCGGCACGCGGCGACCTGGATGTGACGGCCGAGCAGGGCATCGCCAACTACAACAAGGCTGCGACCGCCGGCATCGTCTCCATCATGTCCAAGATGGGCATCTCCACGGTGCAGAGCTACCATTCGGCGCAGATCTTCGAGGCCGTGGGCTTTACGCCGGAGTTCGTCAACGCGTACTTCGCCGGCACGGTGAGCCGTGTGGGCGGTATGGGCGTCGAGGACGTCGAGCGCGAGCAAAACGAGCGCTACGACGCCGCGCTCGCTATCCTTAAGAGCCCGGCTCCCGATCAGCTGCCCACACTGGGTCTGACCAAGTGGCGCCCGCTCGGCGGCGAGGATCACCTGATTGACCCTCAGACCGTCTACCTGCTGCAGACCGCCTGCCGCGAGGACAGCTACGACACCTTTAAGGAGTACAGCGCCCGCCTGCACCGCACCGGCCGTGCCGTGCGCCTGCGCGACTTGCTCGACTTTGATGCCAGCGGCCGCACTCCGGTGGCACTCGACGAGGTCGAGCCCGCGCTCAACATCGTCCGCCGCTTTAACACCGGCGCCATGTCGTACGGCTCTATTAGCAAAGAGGCGCACGAGTGCATGGCCATCGCCATGAACCGCCTGCATGGCCGTTCCAACTCCGGCGAGGGCGGTGAGGACCCGCGTCGCGAGACCCCGCTGGCTAACGGTGACTCCAAGAACTCCGCCATCAAGCAGGTGGCAAGCGCGCGCTTTGGCGTGACGAGCCGCTACCTGTGCAGCGCCTTCGAGATTCAGATCAAGATGGCCCAGGGCGCCAAGCCCGGCGAGGGTGGCCACCTGCCTGGCAAGAAGGTCTACCCCTGGATCGCCGAGGTCCGTCAGTCCACGCCCGGCATCGGCCTGATCTCGCCTCCGCCTCACCACGATATTTACTCTATCGAGGACCTGGCAGAGCTGATCTTTGACCTTAAGAACGCCAACCCCGGCGCGCGCGTGTCGGTCAAGCTGGTCAGCGAGGCTGGCGTCGGCACCATCGCCACCGGTGTGGCCAAGGGTGCTGCCGACAAGATCTTGATCAGCGGCCACAATGGCGGCTCGGGTGCCGCTGCGCGCGACTCTATCTGGCATGCGGGTCTGCCGTTGGAGCTTGGCCTCGCCGAGGCTCAGCAGACGCTGCTGCAAAACGGCCTGCGCTCGCGCGTGGTGCTCGAAGCCGACGGCAAGCTCATGGACGGCACCGATGTTGCCGTCGCCTGCCTGCTGGGTGCCGAGGAGTTTGGCTTTGCGACCATGCCGCTCATCTCCATGGGCTGCCTCATGCAGCGCGACTGCCAGCAGGATACCTGCCCGGCCGGCATCGCCACGCAGAACTGCCGCCTGCGTCGCGGCTTCCGCGGCAAGCCCGAGCACGTTGAGCACTTTATGCTCTTTGTTGCCGAGCAGCTGCGCGAGGTCATGGCGAGCCTGGGCTTCCGCACCGTCGACGAGATGGTCGGCCATCCCGAGTGCTTGCGCCAGATCGAGGTCCCGGGCAACCGCAAGGCCAACCTGCTCGATCTGTCGCCCGTGCTGGCAAGCGCGACCTGCGAGTTCGGTGCCCATATTCCGGGCGCCGACGGTCGCCACTTCCTGCCGCAGATGGCCGCGGACAGCGAGCTCGACAAGACGCTCGACTCCACGTTGTTTGTGCCCTATACGGCCGACGCCCGTGCGCATCTGCGTCCGATTCGCTTCCGCGCCGATATCGCCAACGTCAACCGCTGCGTGGGCACCATCTTGGGCAACGCGGTGACCAAGGCGCATCCCGAGGGCCTGCCCGCCGGCTCCATCACCATCGATTGCGATGGTTCGGCCGGCCAGAGCTTTGGCGCCTTCCTGCCGCGCGGCATTACGCTCAACGTGTGCGGCGACGCCAACGACTACTTTGGCAAGGGACTTTCGGGCGGCGAGGTATCGGTGCGCCCCAACCCGCATGCGACCTACAAGTTCGACGAGAACATCATCGTGGGCAACGTTGCGTTCTTTGGCGCCACGAGCGGCCGTGGCTTCATTAACGGTCTGGCCGGCCAGCGTTTTGCCGTGCGCAACTCCGGTGCCACCGTGGTGGTCGAGGGCTGCGGCAATCATGGCTGCGAGTACATGACGGGCGGTCTGGCGCTCATCCTGGGCGAGGTCGGGCAGAACTTTGCCGCCGGCATGACAGGCGGCGTGGCCTATGTCTTTGACCAGTACGGCACGCTCGATGCCCGCGTGAACCACGAGAGCGTTGAGCTCAAGGCCCCGACGGCCGGCGAGCTGGCGCAGATTCGCGAGCTCATCCAGGAGCACGTGGACGCGACGCAGAGCCCGCGCGGCATTAAGCTGCTCTACAGCTTTGAGACGATGAGCAAGCACTTTGTGAAGGTCATTCCGACCGAGTACGAGCGCGTGTTGGCGATTGTCGCCGCCGCCGAGGCCGTGGGCAAGACGCATGCGCAGGCTGAGGAGCTGGCGTTTGACATCGTGACCGGTCGCGCGAGTGCCGCGGATGTCGCTCGCTTTGATGTTGCGGACGCTGCGTCCGTGGCTGCCAGCTCTGTTGCTTCGACCAAGAAGGAGGCGTAAGTGCCATGGGTAAGCCCGGTGCTTTTCTTGATATCGATCGCGTGACCCACGAGCTCCGCCCCGTGGAGGAGCGCAGCCATGATTTCGATCCGCTGTACGTGGAGCTCGATGACGATGCACGTCGCGCCCAGGCGAGCCGCTGCATGATGTGCGGCGTGGCGTTTTGCCAGGTGGGCGCGAGCTTTGGCAAGGCGCGCCCGAGCGGCTGCCCGCTGCACAACCTGATTCCCGAGTGGAATGAGCTGGTGTACCGCGGCCGCTGGGACGAGGCTGCCGAGCGTCTGTCGCTTACCTCGCCCATGCCTGAGTTCACGAGTCGCGTGTGCCCGGCACTGTGCGAGGCCGCGTGCAACCTGGGTTCGGTCGATGGCCAGCCCACGACGATCCATGACAACGAGCGTGCGATCAGCGACCACGAATGGGCAAATGGCGGTCCGCGTCGCTTTGAGCCGGCGGGGGAGGATGCGCCCTCGGTTGCCGTGGTGGGCTCCGGTCCTGCTGGTCTGGTGGCTGCATGGGAGCTTGCGCGTCGTGGCGCCCGCGTGACGGTGTTTGAGCGCGACGACCGCCCGGGCGGTCTGCTCATGTACGGCATTCCCAACATGAAGCTCGAGAAGTCCGTGGTCGAGCGTCGCGTGGCGCTCATGCGCGAGCTGGGTATCGTCTTTGAGCTGGGTGCCGATGTTACGAATCCTGCGGTAGCGGCCAAGCTCAATGGCTTTGACGCTGTCGTGGTGGCTGCTGGTGCTCGTGCGCCCCGCGGTCTTTCGGCTGCGAACGTGGACGCTCCGGGCGTGGTGTACGCGGTGGACTACCTGACGGCTTCGACCGTCTCGGTGCTCGATGGCGGTGAGCCCGCGGTGAACGCGCGCGGCCTGGACGTTGTGGTCATTGGCGGTGGCGATACCGGCAACGACTGCGTGGGTACCGCGGTGCGCCAGGGCGCGCGCAGCGTGCGCCAGTTTGAGTTCTTGCCGGCAGCGCCCGATAAGCGCGCGGCGAGCAACCCCTGGCCGCAGTGGCCCAACGTTAAGAAGACCGACTACGGCCAGCAGGAGGCTATCGCTGCGATGGGTGGCGAGATGCGTGCCTGGGGCGTGGATACGCTCGAGGTGCTGCTGGACAAGAAGGGCGCGGCTGCGGGCCTGCGCGTGGTCGATCTGGACTGGTCGGCGGGAAAGCCCGAGCGCATCGCGGGCTCCGAGCACGAGGTGCCGGCGCAGCTGGTGCTCATTGCCTGCGGCTTTACGGGTCCCGAGCATGGTGTGTTCGATGCGGTGAGCGTGCCTGTTACTACCGCTGGTCGTCCGCTGCCGGTGATGGCTGCCGAGGGCTCGCACCTTGCGGCCCGTGTCGACAGCGTCGCCGCGGATGCCGCGCCGGTGTATGTGGCGGGTGATGCCCGCAACGGCAGCTCGCTCGTTGTAAACGCCATGGCCGATGCCCTGGCCTGCGCAGCCGAAGTCGCCGAGGCGTTGGAGCTGTAAAGTAGTCATTTAAGAACGTCCCCAATGACTAGTCATTTTTTGTCTAGTCGTTGGGGACACTCTTTGCGAGCGATTTGCTCGTTTGTCGACGTATGGGTGTTCATTTGTCGACTTCTTGGGCTGTGGTCACCTGTTGTTTCTGTGGTGGCTGCGGGCATCTGGCTCAAAAGGGCGGGTTGGCTGTCTATGTCTACCTGCGGTTTCTTTGCGGTTCGCTCATTCGGTCAAGTGTCCCGTCAAGTGTTTGGTTAGCATCTGGTTTGCAGTCGAAGGCCTATTTTGCCCGCGCTTGCCTCGGTTGCTCGCCCTCCTCGTAAGCTCAAATTGAGGTCCATCAGTTTGAGGAGGATGCCATGACTGACCAAGTTTTTGACCGAGCGCAGCTGACCGAAGCCGTCGGCAACGATATTGCCGACATGGCTCACTTTTGGATGCTGCGGAAGTTTCAATTCCTGGAGCCGGCGCGCGAGCAGTTCGAGATTATCGTCGATCCGTGGCTCAGCTATTGCGAGGAACCTTCTCAAAACGAAATCATGGCCTACAACATGGCGTTTACCGATTGGCTGCTGTTTGAGCGCCCCTATTACCACGGCAAAACGCTGTTGGAGCTGTATGTGGACGAGCCGCCAGCGTCAATTTCTCCTGCTTCGCTCGGGCGACTTAAGCAAGTGCTGAACACGCAGTATTTCTCGCGCTTTGGCATTTTGGACAAGGATCCTGCGACTGGTATGGTCGTGCTGAAGGACACGCGCACCGACCGTCGCTTTGACGTCTACGACCCACATATCGTGCAAAAGGAGCACTGGAACGATGGCGCGATTGCGGTGCGACTCGCGTGCGTCGACGATGTCTGGCTGACGGCGGGGCAGCTCTACCTGTATGACATCGCGCGCCTGAGCGACACGGCGGTCGACGGGCCGGGCGCAGTGCATCCCGAGGACTTAGAGGACGGTTTCGACACCTCGTGCATCAGCTTCTTTTTGCGCCTGGTCCGCGACATCATGGGCGCCCAGGGACGGTACGTGAAGTCGCTCAATATTTACGAGCAGGAATGGGAGTAGGGGGTGGGCTGTCGCACCGCCGCCTGTCTATTTGTCTCGGTCTGTAACGTTTAGGGACAAAAAACCGGTCTACCTGTTACAGATCGAGACAAAGGTTGGACGCCGCTGGTTTGTCTAAATCTGTAACGTTTGGGGGCCTGTAGAACGTCTTCCTGTTACAGATTGAGACGTTTGCCGACAGCGGCAACGGTGACAATGGTCCATTTCCCTGATGTGGTGGTGATGAAAGTGTCTAATACCGTTCTTAAGCACAAGCAGACGACACGTAACACCTTGGCGCGGAATAGGATGCTTGCCAGGCTCGCGAAGGCGGCTGAACAAGGCGTGCTGCTTGTGACGCACGACAATGCCGATCTCATGTGGCTGCGGCGTCATGTGGGAACCGATGATATTGCGGAGCCCGAGTCGTATCTGTTCTGTTTTCAACATGATTGGGATGCGTTGACACCGGCGGAGCGAGCACTGCGGACCATCAAAGGGCTTGCGGAGTTTCATTCCGATTGGGCGTTTTGGGGTTATGACGCGGCGCTTTTGTGGGGTCTGGAGGTGCCGAATGACCTGCTCGGGCCACGATATCTTGTTAAGACAGGTTGCTCGGTGCCGCTGAGTGCAGGATGCCGGCTGTTGCGTCCGCGGACGGCGGGTGCGCTTGAACATGCCGACGGCGTGCGGGCGACGCCGTTTTGGCGCACGGTAGAGGATTGCCTGCTGCGCGCGCCGTTTTCGTATGGCCTGGCGATTGCCGATTCTGCGTTGCGGACAAAGGGCGTATCGCGCGATGACTTTTGTGAGCGGCTTCGTATAGATTGTGAAGGCAAGCACGGGTATCGCAGAGCGCAGGTGATCGCGTCGTATGCGGACGGGCTGTCCGAAAACGGTGGCGAGTCTCGGTTCCGAGCGTTCTTTATTGCATACGGGTTTCTGGTGCCAGAGTTGCAGGTGGAGTTTCGTGATCCGCTCAATCCGAATCAGGTATTTCGAGTCGACTATTTCTGGAGACTCGAGGACGGGGCGTGCGTGATTGGCGAGCTCGATGGAAAGGGAAAGTATACCCTGCAGGATGGTGGGGATCGGGAGTCGGTCGACCCATTCGTGGCGGAACGTCAACGGGAGTCCCATCTGACGATGCTCGGACATAAGGTACTGAGGTTTACGTTTGATGAGCTCAAGAACCCGGGGAAGCTGGCTGAAAAGCTGAGACTGGCGGGCATTCCGCAGCGGGTCGATTTGGCTGAGGAATGGAGACGGCAGTGGTATGGGTGCTGAGGGGTGCGGCTGACGCGGGGGTGGTTGTTCCTACCGAGTTTGTCTCGATCTGTAACAACAAGGGGCCGTTTGGCCTCGTAACTGT
Organism: uncultured bacterium; assembly: GCA_905215275.1. GTDB lineage: Bacteria > Actinomycetota > Coriobacteriia > Coriobacteriales > Coriobacteriaceae > Collinsella. The sequence goes on from CAJMPE010000003.1 coordinate 28,348, forward strand.
TACAGATCAAGACAGAAGGTTGGCGCCTGCTGAAAGATCTTAATCTGTAACATCTAGAGGCTGAAAACCCGTCTACTTGTTACAGATCTAGACGTTTGACGACAGGGCTGGAGAATATCTCGATCTGTAACATCTAACGGCCAAAATTCGACCCAACTGTTACAGATTGAGACAAAGGTTGGGCGCGGTGCCGAAAGATCTCGATCTGTAACATTTGGAAGGTTAAAGACGGTCTACCTGTTACAGATCGAGACATTTCCCGGATGTCGCTGGGGTGGGACTGCAATGCATTCCGTTCTTCGCATCTCCTCCTTTCTCCGTCAACCGATATGTCCGCAGCAACTCTGCCGCGCTGGGCGATAATGGACAAATGTTCAAGTTAATCGTGAGGGAGGAGCTCGATATGGCGACTGCCGATCGTCCCACGTTGTTTATCAATGCGACCGTTCTGAATGGCTCGGAGCATATGGAGCCACAGCCCGATATGGCCGTGGCCGTTGAGCGCGGTGTCATCACCTGGATTGGTCCGAGCGCTGTGGCGCAGGCGCCTGTAGGTGCCGAGGTCATCGACCTGGCGGGTGCGTATCTCATGCCGGGTCTCATCAATATGCACGTGCATCTGTGCGGTTCGGGCAAACCGGTCTCGGCGGGCGATGCGGGCGCGCTGATGAAGAAGCTCGATAATCCCGTGGGGCGCGCCATCGTGCGCCATATTCTTAAGGGCAGCGCCCAACAACAGCTGGCAAGTGGCGTGACCACGGTGCGCGGCGCGGGCGATCCGCTGTTTGCCGATCTGGCCGTGCGCGATGCTATCGATGCCGGCAAGTATCAAGGTCCTCGTCTGGTGGCGCCGGGAACGGGCGTCACGGTGCCGGGCGGCCATGGTGCGGGCTTGTTCGCCCAGGTGGCCAACAGTCC
>CAJMPE010000004.1 GCA_905215275.1 uncultured bacterium
GGCCCTGCATGCGGGCGGACAGCTTGCGGTCGATGCCGTCGATCAAGCCGCCCACAAGCGGCGCCAGCAAGGCAAATGCCACGGTGCCAATAAATATGCCCACGACGCCCGAACCTTCGAAATACTTGCCGCGCAGCACCGAGGGCGCGCTCATGGCAAGCCGCTCGGGCCCAATCCACGCGCAGCACAGCAGCGCAAACAAGATAATGCTGCAGCACACGACGCTACCCGCGGGGCCAATGCGCTTCTCGCCAAGGGCGTCCTCCGAGTACCAATTGCGCTTTTCGGCCTTCACCTCGTGTCCCATCGAGCCGCGGAAATGGCGATATTTGTCGGTTCCCACGCCCGAAAGGTACACGTTGACGCGCGGCTTATTGCTCACGCGGAACGACGTCAGCAGCACCACGGCGATAAACGCCACGATAACCACCATCAGATACATGGCGTCCTTGCCGATAACGTACGGCACGCGGCCAAACACCATGGCGAGGTAAGGCGACACCAGACCGCTCGAGATGAGCGGGAAGGCTACGCAGCACAGAATCAGCAGCGCGGCGATGGTGTTGAGCGCCATCCATTCGGTCTTATGGACATTGACCTCAACGTTTTGAGCCGTGGGGTCGACGCCCGAAAGCTTGGCAAGCCACTTGCCCCAGAAGTAAAACGTCGCGGCCGAGCCAAAGGCAAGCACCATGATCATGAGCACGTTGCCGGTCTGCGCGAACGCCACCAGGGCGCCCCACTTGGACACGAGCATGCCAAACGGCGCCACAAACATGCCCATGATGCCCAGCATCATCAGGCGCGTCAGGTGCGGCATGCGGCTGAACATACCGTCCATGTCCTCAATATTGCGGCTGCCGATATGATGCTCGGCCGTGCCCACGCACAGGAACAGCAGCGACTTTGCCACCGTGTGGAACAGGATCAGGAAGATGGCCGCCCATACGGCCTCGGGCGCGCCGACGCCCAGGCAGGCACTGATGAGGCCCAAGTTGGAAATGGTGGAGTACGCGAGCACGCGCTTGGCGTTGCTCTGCGAGATGGCCATGAGGGCAGCGAGCAAAAACGTGATGGCACCCACACTCGTGACCATAAAGCCGGTCACGGGATAGATGGCATAGAGCGGGCTCAGCTTGACCATCAGAAACACGCCGGCTTTGACCATGGTTGACGAGTGCAGCAGGGCGCTCGTGGGGGTGGGGGCAACCATGGCACCGAGCAGCCAGGTATGGAACGGCATCTGCGCGGCCTTGGTGAGTGCGGCGAGCGACAGCAGGATGACCGGCATCACCAGCAGCGCGGATTGCGCGGTTCCGGCGCCGGAAAGCTCGATCATGCCCGAGATGGTCAGCGGCATGCCGTTAACGTGCAGGTACATGAGTCCGGCCAAAAACGCGATGCCGCCCATCATGTTGAGGATGATCTGGGTGAAGGCGTTTTTAATGGCCTCGGGCGTACGCGTGTAGCCGATCATAAGGAACGAGCACACGGTGGTGATTTCCCAGCCGCAGAACAGCCACTCAAGGTTGTCGCTCGTCACGATGACGAACATGGCCGAGAGGAACAGGAACATAAGCGCCAGGAACTGCGGGCGACGGTCGGGCGCGGTCTGCCCGCGCAGCGCTGCCTCGTGCTCGTCGTGGGCCTGGAAGTCCTTCATGTAGCCCAGGGCGTACACGCAGATCAGGCTGCCGACGATGCCGACGGCAAGCACCATGATCACGCTCATGTAGTCCAGGTAGAGCGGCGTCGCCGTGACGGCTTCGGCCGCGGGCAGCGTCATGGCTGCAAAGGCAACGGAGCCCACTAGCTGTACTACGCCGAGCACACCGGTAAGCGCGTTCCTATATTTGTACGCGTTGTACAGGATAACGGCGCACAGAATTACGTCGATGACGGAGCTGATGATCGAGAGCACATGCGAGGTGCCGGGGGCAACCTCAAAGCTCTGCGGACCCGTGACAAAAAACATGACGGCGACTACAACTGTCACCGCCATAATAATGCCGGAACCTATGAGCCCCACCGCATCGCGGGCGCGGTCACCGCGCGCAAGCAGCATGCCCAGCGCCGGTACCAGCGGAAACAGGGTAAGGAAATACAGTAGCGTCATACCATCACTCCCCCATGCAAAAACGCTGCAATTGTTTAACGTTATAGCTCAATTGAGGAGCAACGGCGGCAGGTTTTCGGTCAACTGGGGAGTTTTAGGCGTACGGGGCAAGGGCACGTCCGCTTTGGAGCAGTGGGGCGGCAAGAAAAATGCGCCCCTGTGGGCGCACCCTCTTGCTACTCTGCCCGTTTAACGCGCGGCTTGCGACCGCGCGGCTTATCGATAAGCGCGTCGGCGCCGCCATCGCGATACTGGCGACACCAGGCCTTGACCGAAGACTCGCTGGGAATCTTGTGCTTAATCATGGCTTCGCGAACCGTCAGGCCGTTTTCCAGGCGATCCTTTACCACGGCGAGCTTGACGTCGTACGAATAGGTGTGATGGCGAGCGCCCGCGTTGAGCACGGCGTCGGCGCCGCCCACGGCATATGCGCGGGCCCACTGACGAGCCGTGGCCTGGGGAATGCCAAGCTTTGCGGCGAGGGCGCGGTGACCGACCCCCTCTTGGAGGATCTCGACGGCACGCTGCCTAACCTCGGGCGCATGCGTGCGAGTCCTAGTTGCTTCCGACATACCTGCCACTTCTTAGCCTTAACCGTTAATCTGCTTTCTTACGTGCACGCTAGATAGTAGCATTTTGCTGTTTGCTCAAAGTAGTTAATTAAAATAGACGCGGCGTTATCTGGGCATTTTACACCTATTTACGACATTTCTTTATCGATTATTTACGCTGGTAGCTAGCTCGCAGCTAATCGTCATTCGTTTGCCAACAAAATTGACATCTCTTTATGTCCTTTGGTCTAGAGGGAATAATTATTAACCCCTCCCCCAATAATTTTAAGCGGCCTGCAGGGCAGTGACGCCTCACTCCTCATGATTACCGCGCATTGCCATCCACTCGAGCAAAACAAAAAGGACGGGACCTGCTGCGCTTGCAGACCCCGCCCCGGTTGACACCCGATGGGACGCAGTCGGGCGAGGCAGGTCCGTGCTGCCGCCCCGCCTGGCCGCGATGTTCAACTACAGCTCGTTGGCCGCGTGATACGCCGTGCGAATGGCGCTCGCAATGTCGGCAGTGCGCTCGCCCGAGCAGTCGCCCACGCAGGTCACGGGCACCGTCACGCCGTCCAGGTCAAACGCGTTGGCCTTGGAGCCCACGGCCATCACCACGTAATCGCAGGCGATCTTCACCGGCTCCTCGGCGCCGTCCTCGGTGGTGCGAATGGCCTCCACGCCCTCGTCGGTAATGGCGGTCAGGCGGGTCTTCACGTGCTGCTCCACGTTGTGCTCTGCAAAGTCGCTCATAATCAGCGGCAGAATGGTCTCGGACTCGCCCGCGGCAATCTTGTCGAGCATCTCCACGATCGCCACCTCGCAGCCGTGCTGCAGCAGGTACTCGGCAGTCTCGGTGCCCACCAGGCCGCCGCCAATGACAGCGACGCGGCCCGTAAGCTCCGCCTTGCCGGCCAGCACGTCCCAGCTCGAGACGACCTTCTCCGAGTCGGCACCCGGAACGGGGATAACCACGTCGTGCGCGCCCACGGCCACAATCGCGGCGTCGGCGGCGTTGAGGTCCTCAGCAGTAGCGGCATGGTTGAGCTCAACCTTCACGCCCAGGCCGGGCAGAATCTTCTCGTAATACTCGACCGAGCGCATGATCTCGTCCTTGCGCGGAGGCGCGGCCGCCAGCACAATCTGGCCGCCCAGATGATTGCTCGCCTCGTAGACGGTCACATCGTAGCCGCGCTTGGCCGCCACGCGTGCGGCCTCCAGGCCGGCAATACCGCCGCCCACCACGGCGATCTTCTTGTCGCCCTCGCCCGGCTTGATGGCGACGGTCGCCTCGTCGCCGTTCTCGGCGTTGAGCACGCACGAGATGTACTTGCGGTTTTGAATCGCATCGACGCAGCCCTTGTTGCAGTTGAGGCACTCGCGGATGGGCTCACCCGTGGCAGCCTTCAGCGCAATGTCGGGGTCGCACATGAGCGAGCGGCCATAGGCGATGATGTCGGCCGCGCCGTCTTCCAGAATCTTCTCGCCGGCCTCGACCGAGATGACACGGCCCACGGTTGCCACCGGCACGGAGACCAGGGCCTTGACGCGCTCGGCCACGGGCAGCGTCCAGTTGTAGGGCATGGCGCCCATGGGCGGAATGGTGTCGCCCATGTTGCCGGTGTGGTTGGCCTGTGCAACCTGGATCATGTCGATGCCCGCGCCCTCGAGCAGCTTGGCGAACTCGCAGGCCTCGTCAGGCTGCAGGCCGCCCTTGCCGCGCGGCGTGCCGTCGGGGTTCTCCATGATCACGGGGAGCTTGTACTCCACCATCAGCTGCGGCGCGGCTTCCTTAATGGCAGCGACGACCTCGAGCGCGTAGCGAACGCGGTTCTCGAACGAGCCACCGTACTCGTCGGTGCGCTGGTTGAGGATGGCCGAGCACAGCGAACCCACCAGGCGATCGCCGTGGACCTCGATGGCGTCGATGCCGGCCTGCTGCGCACGGGCGGCCGAGGCAGCGATGGCTTCCTTGATCTGGGTGAGCTGTTCTACGCTTGCCTCGTTCACAAAGTGCTGCATGTCGTGGTGCAGCTTGGCGTAGGCCTGATTGCGGATCTCGTTGGACTCGGCCATCTTGGCGGCAAAGGTCTCCTCGTCGCCGGCGGCCTTGGCCTCCTGCGCGGCCTTGGCAGCGGCCATGGATCCCATGACCATGCGGCCGACACCGGGCACGTCATACTCGGGGTGGAACAGCTGCAGCGCGACCTTGGCGCTGTGCTTGTGGACGGCGTCGGCCAGTGCCTTAAACGTGGGGATCTGGGCGTCGGTCGCCAGCTTGGGCGTGGGGCTTGCGGTCATAACGGGAGCGACGTCGCCGATGACGATGTAGCTCACGCCGCCACGGGCCAGACGCTCATAAAAGGCCAGGCTGCGCTCGCCGATGGAACCGTCGCGCTCCTCGTAGCCGGTGGTCAGCGGCGGGAACATAATGCGGTTCTTGAGCTCAAGGGGGCCAACCGTAATGGGCTGGAGCAGCTTGGATGCAGGTGCGGTCATGGACATTCCTCTCTTGTAGGCGCGGCGGCGATGGTGCCGCGTAGTTGTCTAGAGGATATGGCATGGGGGCACAGCGGCGCAACGGAAATCGGCGAATATCAGGTGGCAGCAGGTGGATGGGGGTGGGACGGCCCGTCGGTTTATCTCAATCTGTAACAGTTACGCGGCAAACCCGGGTCTTACTGTTACAGATCGAGACATTCCTCTCAACCCATCCTCAACAGTCTAGATCTGTAACAGCTAGGCCCACTTTTGACCCCTCCCTGTTACAGATCGAGACAAACCAAACCCGCCTGCCAGAAAATCTCAATCTGTAACAATAACTCGGCAAAATCCGTCCCTCGTGTTACAGATTTAGACAAACGGGACCCAACCCACCGGTATATCTCGATCTGTAACACCTAGCCGCCCAAATCGGGTCTAGATGTTACAGATTGAGATTTTGTTTGAGAGGCTGAGAGCAGAACCCGAGCGGAAAAGCAAACGGGTCAATGACATCGCCCCGCCGTCATATCGGAGGCCACGCCCGGCAACCCGAGCGTGGGGCGGTCCCGCCATTCCGGACATTTCAGCCCCTTTCCGGACATTTTTAGCCCGTTTCCGGACATTGTCCGCGAATGTCCGGAAACGGGATCGTCATGTCCGAGATGGGATTTGGCCAACGGCAGTTCCCTAGTAAAGCCCCAGCTCCCCAGTAGAGCGCCCCGGTTCGCGCCACGACGGCGCACGCCAACATTACTTACCCGCGAGGAAGTGACAAAGGGGCAGCCCTTTGGGCCATCGAAGCCGCCGCGGCCAAGGTGCGGCATTACTGCGACAGAGGTGCGACATTACTGCGACAAAGGTGCGACATAGAGCGACCGCCCTATCTTATCGTGTAGAACCGTTTTGAATCGTTGGGGGAGAAGCCGTGTCATTCGAGCAGCCCGTCTTCCTTGATCAGCTTGCCAAGCACTCGGCTTACCGTACGGCGCGTATTCGGTCTCGAGACATCGAAGAGTTCCCAAGCGAGCAAGATCATTCGAGATGCCGTGGGCGCAAAGCCCTTCGATGCCGATGCGGCACCGCGCCACATGCGCTACTCCCCATACTGGGCCTAAGGTAAGGGGTAGCCCAACTTTCCGTAACTTTCCAAAAGAGGACAAGCAGCTCTCTATTACTGATGGACAGGGCTTCGGGCTGCGGATACGCATCCCCTCAAGACCGCCCTAACTTTCCTTAACTTCCCATCCGTCAACGCGGCCGGTCCGATGACATCGCCCCGCCGTCATACCGAGGGCCACACCGCGGCAACCCGAGCGTAGGACAGCCTCGCCATTCCGGACATTTCAGCCCGTTTCCGGACATTGTCCGCGAATGTCCGGAAAAGGACCGTCATGTCCGAGATGAGATTTGGTCAGCGACAGCTCCCCAGTTCACGCCTTACTGACGCACACCAAATAAGCCGCCCGCGGGAAAGCGACAGAAGAACAGCCCCTCGGGCCATTAACGCCGCTGCGACAGAGGTGCGACATTACTGCGACAGAGGTGCGACATTACTGCGACAGAGGTGCGACATAGAGCGATCACCCTATCTTATCGTGTAGAACTGTTTTGGGTCGTTGGGAGAGGAGCCATGCCATTCGAGCAGCCCATCCTCCTCGATTAGCTTGCCAAGCACTCGGCTTGCTGTGCGGCGATTTCTCCCGATGTACGTCGCAAGTTCCCTTGCTGTTACCCTTCCGTTTGCGAAGGCCAACCTGACGGCGGCGAGCTCATACTCTCCCAACGAGGCGATTACCTCGGGCGACACTTTGTCCTCAAGAGCCTCGCTTCTCCTAACAGTTCTGGCAACGATATTGTTCTCAAGCGTTAGCTGGACCCTCGCCCCATCAGGCTCCGTGTAGACCGGGTCGTTGAGTAGGAAGTTTTGCATCTCGGTATAAATGCGCTTGACACCCTCATTTAGCTCTCGGACCCAACCGAACTCGACCAGCGTGCGTGCGATGCGTGGGTTGCGCGAGTAACGAGTGGTCCTCATGTTGTCGAGCGTCACGATATTGGGAAGCGCACCCGGGCTGACAATTTCCAAACGGTCGTCGAACATCGAGACCCGAATATAGTCGCCGCGGAACGAGTAGTCGCGATGCGTCACCGCGTTGACCAGACCCTCGAACCAAGCGAACTCAGGATACTCGGGAACGGTCTGGAATTTCCCGTCGGCCCCCAGGAACTGAAATTCGCGGAGCATGCTCGAAATGAGTTCGTAGGCGTCTTGGATAACCTTGGGCAGCGGCCCACAGAAGCTTCGTTCTTTCGTGATGTTGAGACGCTCACCCGTCTCCATCTTGACGCCGTCATAGCGCAGGACACGGACTCGGGCCTGCGGCATTATTGCGGACGGATCCCGCGCGAATAGCAGGGCTCCGGCAACAGTCAGCTTTCCGTCACGCATGAAACGGCGACTTCTAAGAACCTGGTCGTCGGAAACTTCGGTTCCAAGAATCTTTTTGTAGCGATCAAGCACCTCGTGGTCCACGTCATCTAGGGAGGAATCCTCGATAAGCTCGTCCTCGAAGATTCTCTGCCCCTTGTCGTACTCGAGGGCGTAGACCTGTTCACGGCTGAGCTTCACGCTCTTGTCGTCCTGCCGCAAGAACACCTCGCCGTCACTCATGCGAGCAACAGAGTGATTGGTCGAGGCATCGACGTCCAAAACGAGAATGAAATCGTCCTCGCCCGAGGAATTGACCACGGGGATTCGGTCTTTATGGACAATAGGGGTCGGCGTGCAGGTCGTAAGTGCAGCGCGCTCAAAATTCTCAATGTCGCGCGCGCCATTACGCTTGAAGCCCGTTACCTCACCGTTATCCTCGATACCGATAACAAGCTTGCCTCCCGCCGAGTTGGCGAATGCGCTGATATGCTTCGCGATCTCCTTGTCATCCTTGCGGGCGCTCTTTCGATCGAAGTATTGATTCTCCCCGAGGGTAGAAAATAGATTCACATCGTTTGTCGCGATAGGTTGTTGCATTGTCGCCTCCTTATATGGCTCCATAAAGAAGTGTAAGCCAAAGGCATCATAAGACGGACTATGTCTAGCGGCTCCTTTACAGTCTATTCAGACGTCACCATTTTAGTTAAGGATTGTCACAACTCCTGCTAATTGGAGTCTATCGGTCGACAAGGCAAACCATCCGGTCCGTGATTATCGATGGCCCATCCGCTTCATATAACAAAAAGAGTCAAGATCCCTTCAAAGGAAAAGCGGCAATCAAAACGCACTGGCAATTACTGCCTGGGCGTTTTTAGAGCCCAATCTCCGCGATTATTTTTTTCATCTCGAGGGCCCATCCGAGCTGTTCCTCGATGTACCCCGGCCATGCGTCCTGGTGGCCCTTGATGGGGTGGCCCGCCTTGTAGAAGCGCAGTCCCGAGGCCTTTTTCGCATCGAAGGGTGCCGCCGTCAGCCCGAGGTGCTCCTCGAAGATCCCGCTGTTGGCGATGGCGCGGTGCCCGATCTCCTTGTCGTCGTCCACGTACAGCTCGATGCCCGTGCGGCCCTTGTGCGTATCGATGAGCAGGGCGAGATGGTATGCCGAGACCCCCAGGCGAAGCATCGACCAATGGTCCTTGCTGGGCTTCTGCGGGCTGAACTCCTTGAGGAACTCCGGATGGCCGCCTGCCACATCGCGGTAGGCCGTCCAGTACGCCAGCTTGACCTTTTCGGTCTCGCTGAGCCCCTCGGAGAGCTTCACGGTCTTGGTCCACTCGTTCGGCTGCTCGACCACGCCGAAGCGCGGGGCGGGCAGGGAGCCCCCGATCTTCCAGAGCTCGACCTCGACCAGGAAGAACCCGAAGTCGCTGTCGGTGTGCTGGTTGAGCCACTCGATGGCCTGGCGGTGCTCGTCGCGGGCGTGCGCCACGACCCAGATGACGACCTCGGCGCCCTTGCCGGCGGCATACGTGATCACCTTGCCGAGGTGGTCGTGGTTGGTGTCCTCGAGCTGGTTCTCGATGATCACCTTGCGGCCCGTACCGGACTCCTGCGCGTAGATGTCCACGTTGAAGGATCCGACCGAGGACTCCGTCTCTATGAGCTCGAGCTCGATTCCGACCGCCGTCCCGAGGGTTGCGAGATTCTGCTCCTCGGCCAGCCACTTGGTGAAGTCGTGGGCCTCATGCGGCCACACCTCGCGCAAGGGGACCTTCTTGATGGTGTCCAGGTTATAGGTCTTCATCCGTCACCCTCTCGACCGATAATCTGGCCCCATTGTAGAGCCTCTCGCCATCAAACGACCGTAGCAGGAGCCCACGACGTTCGTCGACGTCCTTCAGCTCGCACGGGTACACGAATAGCAAAATATATCTCTTCTTAGTCATGCGGTTTGCCTTCCCTTGAAAAACGAACCACTCGATCCGCGGAGAGGCGCTATCAGGTGCCGTTCGTCAACGCCGCGGCGATTATGTCGCTGTCCGTGAAGACGAAACTGATGAGCTCATCTTCCCAAGGCTCGCGCTCCTGCTCCTCCTCGGCCTCCTCGAACGTCATCGGCATCTCGCGCGCTCCCGAAAACTCGTGGCAGATAGCGTAGAGACGAGAGGGCCTATCAGCCCACTTATCAGCCGGTCGGCCAAAAGCGTCGTACTGCCGCAGCTCATCCCCAACATCGCGCCAGATTGTTCGATACCAACCCGTTAACGATAGGGTCAAGAGCATCGTAGACCGTATTCATATAGCGGCGCCTTTGCTACGGCTCAGATGTCACCATTTTAGATAATGGGCGTAGCGACCCGAATCTCATTTCAGGCCAATTCGACCAAGAGCAATCTACGGTCTTGTAACTGCCTCTTTCCAAATAAGGCCCGCCCCCGGTGGGGCCCCACCCATGCCCACGGCATAGGCCCGCCAGAGCTAGAGGGACTTCGTCATTCTTGTCTGGTAACTCTCAAATAAAGCGCAGAAAGTGTGGAAGAGCGCCGAACGATCCTGCTGAACTCGTCGCCAACCGGCGTCAACCAGTGTGGAGATGGTTCAAGCAGGCATCCTGTTCGAAAAATGCCGTATTAATTGATTTCGACCAAAATTCGACCAAGATTGAAAGTCAAAAAAGAAAACAGCTCAGAGGAACAATGCCTCTGAGCTGCTAAAAGTCTTGGTCGCGGGGGCAGGATTTGAACCTACGACCTCCGGGTTATGAGCCCGGCGAGCTACCAGACTGCTCCACCCCGCAATGTCTGGGCGCCTCATGTGCGCAAGAAGGTATATTACGTGGGAGTTCGGTAAACGGCAAGGAAAATCTCGTAGAGCATAATTCCTTCATATTTAAAACCCCTCAGCCCATATCGCCGTGAACGAATCGCAGCCGAGCGCCGTCGACGGCGCGTATACAATGGTGCGCGTCCTTTTATGCCAACACCGGGAGTAGACATGCTGCTCGCTATCGATATGGGAAACACGCAGACGGCCATGGGCCTGTTTGACGGAAACGAGCTGGTGCAGTCGTGGCGCATGCCCACCGACCGCTCCTATACCGCCGACGAGATCCATGTGCGCCTGATGGGCTTCTTTAAGATGTACGGCCTTTCACTCGATGCGGTCGACGCGATCGCCTTTGCCGGCGTGGTGCCGCAGCTCTCGCGCGAGTGGCACGCCGTGGCCGACCGCATTGCCGCGGACGCCATCGTCATTGGGCCGCAGACGGCCGCGGTGACCAAGCTGCGCGCGGCGCGTCCCCAGACCGTAGGTGCCGATCGCGTCGCCAACGCCATCGCAGCCGAGACTTTCTACGGCGCGCCGGCGATCGTGGTGGACTTTGGCACCGCAACCAATATCGATGTCATCGACGAGGACGGCTATTACATTGGCGGAGCGATCGCGCCGGGCATCCGCATCTCCATGGACGCGCTTGCCGCCCGAGCCGCCAAGCTCGCCAGCGTGCCGCTCGAGGCGCCCGAGCACGCCATCGGCCGCGACACCGAGGAATGCATCAAGGTCGGCGCCGTGGTGGGCGCTGCCGCCATGGCCGAGGGCCTGGTCGCGCGCATGAAGCGCGAGCTGGGCCGCGACGATGCCACCGTTATCGCCACGGGCGGTCTCGCCGGCATCGTCGCCGATTCGACCGATGCCTTCGACGTGGTCGATGGCCAACTCACCATTAAGGGCATCTGCGAAATCTATCGCCGCATGCAGGAGCTGGGATAGGGCGGGAGCTTAAGTCGAGCACGGGCACGAGCGGCGAACTAGGCAACGCATTGGTCCTATTCCTCAAAATCGAAAATTTTTTAGTTTTGAGGAATAGGACTTTCTGCTACGTCTCACCGCACAGCCACCTCGCCAGGTCCACGATCTGCACCCCATTGCGGTCCGTGGCCTCGTGATGCGTGCGGGCGAGAATCATCTTGGGGTACGCGTCGCCAATGCTCAGCAGTGGTGAAATCTCGCGTTCAAATGTCTTATCCGAGCTGATGTCGTCGCTCACCTGAATGTAGAGCTTCTCGCTTCGCTTGATTGCTACAAAGTCTATTTCCTTTTTATAGAGTACGCCGACGTATACCTCGTATCCGCGGCGCAGCAGCTCGATGGCCACCATGTTCTCGTACACGCGACCCCAGTCCATATCGCGTGTACCGAGCAGTGCGTATTTAAACGCATGGTCCGCCAGATAGTACTTCTCGCCGCTCTTAAGGTATTTTTTGCCGCGAATGTCGTATCGACGAACTTTATAGAAGGCAAACGCATCGCACAGGTACCCCATGTACGTGCCGACGGTCTTGTTCGTAATCTTTAGCCCATCCGCATTTAATGCATCAGTAATGTTGCGTGCCGACGTAATGTTGGAAACGTTGTCCATCATGTAATCGGCAATGCGCAGCAGCGCCGATTCGTTTCTCACGTTATGCCGCTGCACGATATCTCTCACAATGAGCGTCTTAAAGACGTTGGAGAGATATTGATAGCGCTGCTCCTGCAGTGGATAAGGGTAAGAGCCAGACATGCCGCCGGTTCTCGCGTACTCATCGAAGTCGCGGTCGACCTCGCTCTCGTCGCCATAGAGACGATACTCCTCAAACGAGAATGGGAAAACCTCGATCTCGAAGGTGCGCCCCGTAAAGAGCGTTGACAGATCGCTCGACAGCAAAAAGGCGTTCGATCCGGTGATGAAGATGTCGTACTGCTCGGATGCGTGAAGGCTGTTGATCGCACGCTCAAAACCGTCGCACATCTGAACTTCATCGATAAGCAGAAAGTTATGCTTGCCGGCCACTCGATGCTCTTTTACATAGGTGAGCAACGCGTGATACTCGAGCAGGTTCTCGAACTCATCGAGGTTGTAGTTGATATGGATGACATTCGAATTGGACAGATTCGCCTCCACGTAATCGCGGAGGGCCTCGAGCAATTTTGACTTACCGCTACGGCGGATGCCCGTTATGACCTTGATGTCCGGCACGCCAATAAGGCTCGTCAACGTGTCCATATATGACGTTCTATTGATGAGTTTCATTGGGGCCTCCTCGCGGTCTTTTATCGCTATTCCTCAAAAACGAAAATTTTTCAGTTTTGAGGAATAGGCTCTGTAGCGAATATACCTCGCGAAAGGCCGAGCCGCCTTAATCCTATTCCTCAAAAACGAAAATTTTTCAGTTTTGAGGAATAAAGCGCTGGCAACCCATTCCCCAGGCAAGCGAAACCCTCCCCGGTGCAAGCCTGAACTGCACCCCAAAACCTGGACGGCTTAAATAAGAACTACGCCGCAAGGGACTGTCTCCGGAACTCCTCCGGGGTCAGTCCCTTCAGTTTAACCTGGCGCCTCCTCGTGTTCCAATGGACCACGAAGTCGTCGAGGTCCGCCTTGAAGGACTCGAAGTCCGGCCACGTCCTTCCGCGGAAGAACTCGTCCTTGATGTGGCCGAACACCTGCTCCGTCGCGCCGTTGTCGATGCAGTTGCCCTTCCGGGACATGCTCTGCACCACGCCGGCCTCCTCCAACCGCCTGCACCAACCGGCCTGCTGGTACTGCCAGCCCATGTCCGAGTGCAGGACCGGCCTGGAGCCCTTGGGCTTCCTGGACACGAGCTGGTCGAGCAGCTCGTGCTGCTGAGCCATGTTGGGGTGCAGCGACGTGGACCAGGCGACGATCTCCTTGCTGCCGAAGTTGTAGACCGGCGCGAAGTAGGCCTTGCCCCAGGGCTGCTTGAACTCGGTGACGTCGGTGCCCATCTTCTCCCACGGCCCGTCGGCGGCGAAGTCGCGCCCGATGACGTTCTCGAAGGTCTTTCCGACCTTGCCCCTGTACGAGTTGTACCTGTGGTAGTCGGTCTCGCGGCGGATCCCGCAGCTGATGCCCATCTCGTGCATCATCTTGAGCGCCGTCTTGTCGGCTATGCGCACGCCCCGCTCGGCTCGCAGGCACATGGCGATCTGCCTGTGGCCGCACCCGTTGGCGGTGCGCGAGAATATCTCGGCGGCGGCCTCCCAGAGCTCGGGCCTGGTGGGAGCCTTCGGGTGCGACAGCGCGTAGTAGTAGCTGGACCGGGCCATGCCGGCGCACTCCAGCAGGCGCCCCGGCCCGTGCCCCTCTTCGCGCAGGACCCTCACGGCCTCGACCTTCGCCCTGGTCAGAGCCCGTCCCTCTCGACCAGGGCACGCAATTTTTTTAGGTAGGCCACCTCGGTCTCGAGCCTTCGGCAGCGCTCCTCGAGCTCCTCCTCGCGGGTCCGCGGCCTCGCCTTGGAACCGCTCGGCCGGCCCTTGGGCCTCGGGCGCAGGGCCTCCGCGCCGCCCCGGCGGTAGAGCGCGCACCATCTCTTGAGCGGCGACATCGACATTATGCCGAACGCCGCCATCGCCTCGGCCTTCGTCATGCCGCCGTCGACCACGGCGGAGGCTGCGGCGACCTTCTGCTCGTATGTGTACCTGGCCTGCTTGCCGTCCATGGATAGCAGCACCTCGCTTCCGAACGACCGGTATACGCAGAGCCATTGTCTCACGGTTCCGCGCGGGACCGACAGCGCCTTCGCCGCAGACTTGTAGCCGTGGCCTCGCTCGAAGAGCCCGATCGCCGCCTTCCTGGCCTCGATGTCGTGCTGCACCCTCAAGTCGACACGCATAAAAAGCCTCCCATTTCTCATGTCCAAGAAATGGGAGGCAGTTCAGCCGAGGAGGGCTTTGTTGTCATCGTTATCTTTGAGCGTGGGCGCCCTGCGTTACAGCCCGCGAATGCGCACGGCCTCGGGCGGAAACTCTTGCTCGCCGGCATCGGTCTTGATGGTCGCGCGGCCCCAGATGTCCAGGCCCGCAAACACACCGACCGCAAGCGGCAAGCCGTTGGGCGACACCGCCGCAACTTGGCGGCCCAGCAGCGGCACCATGTCGAAGTACTCGCCCAGCACCGGGGCCAGCGGGCCGGCAGCGCCCTGTGGCGCGTTGGCGGCAACCGCCCAGGCGTCCACACGGGTCAGCACAGCGGTGGCCAATACCTCGACCAGCGCTTCGTCAGCCACATCCACACCAAGCTCGCCCAGCGCCGCGCGCTCAATATCCACCGTCACGGCACCGAACATGCCCGCGGCACCGGCACCGCCGTTGACGGCGACGCGCGCGAGCGACGTCTCAAACGCAGGCGCGCCGCACACGATGTCGCTCGGCCACTGGATGCCCACTTTGCCGGCAAGCCCCAGGCCCGGCGTTGCGGCCGTGCCCGCGAGCGCGTCCATCATGCCCATTGCGGCCACAAACGGCAGGCCGTGGAAGGCGTGCATGTTCACATCGGGGCGCACGACCAGCGAAAACGTCAACGACGCCTCGCCCGCGCTCCAAGCACACCAGCCCGCGGACATGCCCTCGCGGCCCGCGTCACGCGCCGCGTCGAGCTCGGTACCGGCGGCAACAGCATTCATCTCGATCATCTACATGCGCCCCAATTCGCCCACGATATGGCCCACGCGGTCCTCGGGCTCCTTGACCTCGACGCCGTTGTAGCGGAAGAACCGCGCCGGGTCGTGCATCAGGTCCTCGAGCGGCACCAGCACAAAGTCGCGCTCGCCGATCAGCGGATGCGGCAGACGCAGCTTCTTGCCGCCGTGGGTCTCGCCGTCCATCCACAGCAGGTCCAAGTCGATGGTGCGCGGGCCGTTTGCCTTGGCCTTTTTGGAGCGGTCGCGGCCCAGCTCGGCCTCAATCTTCATGAGCTCGTCGAGCAGCACCAGCGGCGCCAGCTCGGTCTTGATCTCGATGACGGCGTTGGCAAACGCGTCCTGGCGCGTCTCGTAGGCCGGCTCGCTCTCGTAGATGCGCGAGCAGTTGGACACGCAGGTGAGCGGAATCTCGGCAATCATGTCGCGCGCAGCGCGGATGTTGTCGCAGCGATGCCCCAGGTTGGAACCCACGGCCACAAACGCACGGCGCGGTTGCGGCTTGGCAACAGCCCAGTAACCGTTCAGGAACTGCGCAAAGCCCGCGACGTCATGCACGCGCACGATGTTGGCGCCAGCCTGGATGGCGCCCAGGCACACACCAAACGTGGCGGCATCGCGCGCGGCGGCCTCAGTCACGCCCGAGACGGTGCCCACAAAGCGCTTGCGTGACACGGCGCACATGAGCGGATAGCCCAGCGACGCCATCTTGGCGGTCTCGCGCTGGATGACGATGTCTTCGTTGGCCGTCTTGCCAAAGCCCGGACCGGGATCGATGCAGATGCGGTCGCGCGACACGCCGGCGTGGATAAGCGTGCGAGCCTGATCGGACAGAAAACCCATGACGCGGCGCATGATGGGCGCAGAATCGGGCAGGGTAAAGCGGCGGAGCTGCGAGGTGGGCACATAGGCTTCCTCACGGCGGGCACTGCGGCGCATCATGGCGGCCAGGTGGTCGCTGGGCTCTGGTGCGGCTTCGGTAGCTGCGGGCACGGTCTCGGGCGCAGCGGCGGCGGGGGCAGTCTGCTCGGCAGCCGGCGTCTCTGACTCGGACTCGGGCGCGGGCTCCGATTCGCCAAACGGCAGCGAGGGCTGTACCACACCGCCCGGAAGCTTGGCCTCAACCTTGGGCTCGCCCAGCAACTTGCCGCGACGGCGACGGGCCGGCTTCTCGGCCTCGCGCGCGGCCTCGACAGCCGCTTCGCGTGCCTTCTCGGCAACAAACGCCGCAGCCGAGGTATCGAGCTGCACCGTCGCGTGCGTGCGTGCGGGTGTGGCGACCTCGCCGGCGTGCATTACGATGACGCCGCAGGTGCTCGTCTTAACGAACTCAACCATCTTGGGATCGGTGAAACCCGTCACGTCGTTGACAATCGAAGCACCGCAGCGCACAGCCGCCTTGGCAACCGCCACATGACGCGTGTCGATGGAGACAATGGCACCCTCTTTGGCGAGCGCGCGCACGACGGGCAGCACGCGACGCGCCTCCTCGTCGGGGTTGACCGGGGTAAAGCCGGGGCGCGTGGACTCGCCGCCCACGTCGATGATGTCGGCGCCGGCATCGAGCATCGCCAGGCCGTACTCGATAGCGGCATCCTGGTCAAAGTGCTCACCGCCGTCGCTAAACGAATCGGGCGTCACGTTGAGGACGCCCATGATGCGCGGACGGTCAAAGCTGAGCTCGTACTTTCCGCACCGCCATGTCTTGCTGTCGTTCGCCATGAACATCCTCCTAAAATGCCCACGCCGCCGCGCTCGGGCGCTGGCGGCGGGGGCGTTTTGCAATCAGTCTTTCTATTGTATCCGCGCGCGCGGGCTAGAACGCAAACGCAGCCGCGATGTCGCAAGAAATCAGCAGGTCGGCATTTGCATCCTGATCGGTGGGCGCCAAATTGCAAATGGCCAGCGTATCGCCAGTAAAGTAACGCGTGAGACCCGCCGCCGGATACACTACGAGCGAGGTCCCGCCCACGACGAGGGCGTCGGCTGCGGCGATGGCAGCAACGGCGCCGGTAAGCACGCGCTCATCGAGCGGCTCTTCGTAGAGGACTACATCGGGCTTGATGCGACCGCCGCACGCAGGGCACACGGGCACGCCCGCGGCGTCCTCGTGCTCGCGTGAGCAAATCCATTCGGCGCTGTAGACCGCGCCGCACGTCTGGCAGATATTGCGGTGGACCGATCCGTGCAGCTCGAACACGCGCTGCGAGCCGGCCATCTGGTGCAGGCCATCGATGTTTTGCGTCACCACGGCGTCGAGCTTGCCGGCGCGCTCCAGCTCCGCCAGCTTGACGTGGCAGTGGTTGGGCTTGGCGTTAAGGGCGATCATCTTGGTCCGGTAGAAGTCGAAAAACTCCGCCGGATGCGCCTCGTAGAAGCTGTGCGAGAGCATAGTCTCGGGCGGATAGGAAAACCGCTGGTGATACAGACCATCCACGCTGCGGAAATCGGGGATGCCACTCGCCGTGGAAACGCCCGCGCCGCCAAAGAAGACCACGTTGCTATGGGTTTCGAACAGCTCCGCCAGCGCGGCGGAGACCTGTTTGGGGTCCGATATTGCCTGCGTCATATATGTCCTCCGTCCGTGTCTTAGGGACGGCGGCGTTCGCGCTATCACTCGCGGACTCCGCCCCGCTCTTGTTGCGTTAATCTTAAGCCTGCCAACCCCGTCGAAAGGACACCATGCCTCAGACTTACACTTTCGCCTCGTGGAACGTCAACGGCCTGCGCGCCGTGCTCAAAAAGGACCCGAGCTTTATCCAGATCGCGCAGGACCTCGATGTCGATATCCTAGCGCTGCAAGAGACCAAGCTGCAGGAGGGCCAGGTACAGGTCGATCTGCCCGGCTATCACCAAACCTGGAGCTATGCCGAGCGCAAGGGCTACTCGGGCACCGCGGTCTTTAGCCGCCAGGAACCGCTGCGCGTGCTGCGCGCCGATGCGCTGCTGCCCCACGCCGGCGAGGGCGAGGCGGCCGAGCTCGTCGCCCAAGCCGCAACCGAGGGCCGCGTCTGTGCGCTCGAGTTCGACAAGTTTTGGTTCGTGGACGTCTATACGCCCAACGCCCAAAACGAGCTCGCGCGCATCGATGTACGCATGGCCTGGGACGATGCCTATCGCGGCTTTTTGAACAAGCTTGAGCGCGAGACCGGAAAGCCCGTCGTAACCTGCGGCGACTTTAACGTGGCACACGAGGAGATCGACCTTAAGAACCCCAAGTCCAACCGCGGCAACGCAGGCTTTTCGGACGAGGAACGCGGCAAGTTTACCGAGCTGCTCGACGCCGGTTTTACCGACACCTGGCGCGCGGCCAATCCGGACGTCGAGGGCGTCTACAGCTGGTGGAGCTACCGCTTTAATGCCCGCAAGAACAACGCAGGCTGGCGCATCGACTACTTCCTGGTAAGCGACGCAATCGCCGGCAACGTACGCGACACCGGCATCCGCGGCGACATCTTCGGCAGCGACCACTGCCCCGTCACCCTCGCCCTGGAGCTCTAACCCCCAAATAATTCCCCGAGGACGGAGGAAAACGGATCATTTTCACCTCGCGAGGGAATCCACGCGGCACACCCGCCACGAAATCGGCCCATCTACTACGTTTGAGCTACTACCCTCAACCACAGCGAACAACGCAAAAAGAAAACCGCAGGTAGAAAGCCTGCGGTTTTTCATAAAACACGGTTGTGCTTGGGGGTGTCGGGCTAAACGTAGTAGATGGGCCAGTTTCGTGGCGAGCGCCGTCAACTGATTCCCTGGGGACGTCTGGGGACGGAAGAAAACGGATCATTTTGGCTCTCTGAGGGCCACGACGCCTGTCATATCAGCCGGCCATTCCAAAACTATGCCGGTTTACGGGGCTGAATCGCAGATCCCCAACCACACGCAATTCGAGCAAAATAAAACCGCAGGTAGACGGCTCGTCTATTTTCGAAAAATGCCGGTATGGTCGGCCTGCGTCAATCCAGCCCGTAAACCGGCATAGTTTTGATATGACACCAAGGCAATATTGATTCTCGCCCCGGCGCAACCGCCATTACAGCCCGTACTTCACGACGACACGGTTAATGCGACGGCACCAAGGCTTGTACAAGGCGGCCAAGAACACGCAGGTCGCGAGGCCGTGCGTGATATCGAACGGCACCGCCGTAGCAAGACGCGCTACGGCGCCTGCCCAGGTGAGCGGCTGCACAAAACCGATGATGTCATACGCGTTGATCACGACGCCATACAGCAAGCCCGAGGCAAAGCCATACGCCAACAGCGCCGGCATTCGCACGGTTCCATCGGCACGGTCAAACGCGCCCGCATGCGCCAGTGCGCCACCGATATAGCCCACCAGACCCCAGGCATACATCTGCCACGGCGTCCACATGCCCTGTCCAAAAAAGAAATTACTGGTCAGCGCTGCCAACGCGCCGACCATGAAGCCGTTGCGTCGGCCCAACGTCGCCCCCGCGATAATAGCGATGGCGCTCACGGGTTTAAAGTCGGGAATGGGGCCGAACAAGATGCGGCCCGCCGCGGCCAACGCCGCCAGAACCAGCGTTGGCACAATCTGGCGCAAGCCCGGGCGCGACGCCTCGTAGCCCGCAAAAAACAGTGCAAGCACGAGCGCCACCACGACAAGCATGGCAAGCGCCGCCTGCTCAATGCCCGCCAGCAACGCCGCAGTCATCACTGCCGGCACCGCCAGGAGCAGCGGGATCTCCATTTTTGTGAGTAGGCGCGAGGCGCGATGATCCGTCATCGCATCACGCCCTGTAGAACACGTTGTCGGCAAAGAAATCTGCCGGAGGCTCCATGCAGGCGATCTCGCCGTCGAACATCATGGCGACATCGTCGGACACCTGCTCGGCAAAGTCTAGGTCGTGCGTGGCAATGACAACGGTGCCGCCAGCCTGCGCATGCTCGCGCAGGGCTCGGGCGATAATGCAGCGACTTGCCAGGTCAAGGCCCTTGGTGGGCTCATCAAGCAGCAGCAGCTCCGGACCAATCAATAGCAGCTTTGCCAACGCAAGCAGCTGGCGCTGACCGCCCGAAAGATCGTACGGGTGACGCGCCTCCAAGCCCGCCAGACCCAGGCGCGCTGTCTGCTCCTGTGCTGCGGCCTCGTCGTATCCGCAGGTCGAAGCCCATTCCATCAGCTCGTCGCGCACCGTTTCGGCGACCAGCAATGCCTTGGGGTTCTGTGGCAGCAGCGCCGCCGAAGCCGTCCCACGCACCATGCGGCCACGCTGCAGCTTAGCCGTCTTGGCCAGCACCGAGAGCATCGTCGACTTGCCGCAGCCGTTTCCGCCCACGACCGCATGCACCGCGCCGGCCGAAAACGTCACATCGAGCCCGCGCAGCACCCAGCCGCCCGCGCGATCGTAGCGAAACCAACCTTCCGACAGGGTGGTAGCCGACCCACCGTGCATTTTTTGGAGTATTCTGCTTCCATCCGTGCGCAGGAAGGCTTCCGAGCCGTTCTTGAGCGACGTTTGCGCCACAAATTCGGACGATTTGTCCAATTCCGAACTTTTTTTCGCGCTCGATACGTCCCCGGGCGGCTCCAGAGAGCCTAAATTGTCCTCACGCCTGCTGAATACTCCGTTTTTTGCACATCGGATGGCACCCCACCCCAACACGTCATCGGAAAACAGCGATTCGCGGCGCCCCAAAGAAGCCATATCTGCCACCTCGCGCACGCGACCGCCCTCAATCCGGTACGCACACGTCGCGTACTCGAGCATCGGCCGCGGTTGATGCGTGGCCACAACAACCGTGCAGCCCAGCTCACGGTTCACGCGAAACAGCGCGTGCAGAAAATTCTTCTCGGCAACGGGATCGAGCTGAGACGTGGGCTCGTCGAGTAGCAGCACACGCGGACGCAGCGCCAGGACGGCGGCAAGCGACAGCAGCTGCTTGCGGCCACCCGAAAGCGTATCGGTATCGCGATGAAGCCAGTCCTCCAGACCAAAGAAATAGCTGGTCTCGGCAACACGTCGGCGCATCTCGTCGCGCGACATGCCTAAGTTTTCCAGGCCAAACGCCATCTCGTGCCACACGGTCTCGCACACAATCTGGTTCTCGGGATCCTGGAACACGTAGCCCACGCGCTCCGCAGACGCGCGCACGTCCATGTCGGCAACGTTCTCGCCCAGCACGCGCGTATCGCCAGTGCGCTCGCCCGCCGGAGCAATCTCGGGCTTGAGCAGCGACAGCAGCGTCGACTTCCCCGATCCGGTACCGCCGACAAGCAGCGCAAATGCACCTTGGGGAACAGACCAGTCGAGCCCCTCGAGCACCGCAGCGTCAGCCCCGGGGTAGGCAAAGCTCAGGCTCCGCACCTCAATTGCCGGCATATCCGGGCCGCACGCCGCGCCCGACACCGGGCCCCTATCCAACCGAGCCATCAGCCGAACCTCTTCTCATCGATCGCATGCAACACACAGGGCAGCACCATCCAGGCAGCGTACACGGCATAGCCCAGCCACGGCGCGGGCACCGAGAGCTGCGGGTAAAACGAATACTGCGTTGTCGCGGTCCATGCCACCGCCACCGCGGCGGCACCAAACACCGCAAGTCCAACCAGCGCGGCAGCGTCGCCGCGCCCCAGCCGATACCGCGCGTACGTCGTACGGCGCGACGCAGCACCCCACCCGCGCGAGCGCATGGCATCCGCGCGCTCCAGCGAATCTTCCATGCCCCAGCCCATCAGCACGCTCGACGCCCGCAGGCGCGATCGCACGGGATCGGTGGGCGCACGCCCCGGTACATCGATCGCGTCCTGCACCGCCAGCACCGTGCGGCCGCGGCGCAAAAACTGTGGGATAAGCCGCATGCACATCGAGATCATGAGCGCGATCACCGGCGCGGCGTTGCCCAAAAGCGCAAGAACCTTGTCGTATTCGAGCATCGACGCCGCGGCCTCAAACCACAGCACGCTCGCCACAAACAGCCCGCCCATGCACAGGCCGTAAACCATGCTCTCCAGATACACCGCACGCATGCCAATACGAAACAGCTCCGTCGAGCCCGATGCACTAAACAGCGGATTGAGCACCGCGATAATCAAAATCACCGGCAGCTGCCAGCGAAGTGCCCCCAACGTGCGCGCAGCACCGCGCGTCGCAAGCCCGTACGCCAACCCGCCCGCAAGCGATAGCGCAATCAGCACCGGTTGCATCGAGAACATGGTGAGCCCCAACGTCAGCACCATGTAGAGCGCCGGCACCGCCGGATGCGACATCGAAAATGCCCCCACGGGCTCGGCACCCGAACCCTCTCGCATGTTGTCCATAGGCATCCCCGCCCTCCCGCCAAATCACCGACGCCGAAGCACTGCCGGCACCACCCGCAACCAGCGCAAACGCCACGCCGGCGGCGCAAGCCTCAACCGCCGCAAACCAATCGTTACGCGCTCATCATATGCCTGCGGTATCATATTGCGCCGTGTATCGTTTCCAAACACACGTCTCTATAACGTAACAGGAGATCACATGGACGCAACCGCAATTATCCTCGCCGCCGGCGAGGGCACCCGCATGAAGTCGAACCACTGCAAGGTTTCGCACAAGATCTTGGGCAAGCCCATGGTCCAGTGGATCGTCGACGCCACCATCAAGGCCGGCTGCAGCCGCGTCGTGGTCGTCATCGGCAGCCACGCCGACGAGATGCGCGCCCTCATCGATGGCGCCTACGCCAACAGCGCCACCAAGGTCGAGTGCGTCGAGCAGACCGAGCGCCTGGGCACCGGCCACGCCGTCAAGGTCGCGCTCGAGGCCTGCGGCATCACGCAAGGCCCCGTCGTCGTGCTCAACGGCGACCTGCCGCTCATCACCGCCGACACCGTCGCCAAGTTCGCGCAGACCGTCGCCACCGGCGAGCTCGCCTGCACCGTCATGACCATGACCCCGCCCGATCCTTTTGGCTACGGCCGCATCAAGCTGGGCGCCGATGGTCAGATCGAACGCATCATCGAGCAGAAGGACTGCACGCCCGAGCAGGCCGCCACGCTGCTGGAGTGCAACGCCGGCTGCTACGCCTTCGACGGCGCGCAGCTTGCCGCCCACATTAACGAGATCGGCAACGACAACGCGCAGTCCGAGTACTACCTGCCCGACATGCTCGAAATCCTCAAGGGTCACGGCCAGGCGGTCTCCATCTTCCACTGCGACGACTACCGCGACGGCCTGGGCGTCAACAGCCGCATCCAGCTCGCGCAGCTCACCGCCATCGCGCGCGACCGCATCAACGAGCACTGGATGGCCGAGGGCGTCACCTTCATCGACCCCACGCAGGCTTGGATCGGTCCCGACGCCACCATCGGCCGCGACACCGTCGTGTGGCCGCAGACGCATCTGATCGGCCACGTCACCGTGGGCGAGGAGTGCCAGCTCGGCCCCAACAGTCGCCTCACCGACACCACCGTCGGCAGCGGCTGCACCATCGATGAGACCATCGCCATCGAGGCCGTCATCGAGAACGGCGTCGACTGCGGCCCGCGCGCCTACCTGCGCCCGGGCACCCACATGCTCGACGGATCCAAGGCCGGTACGCACGTGGAGATTAAGAAGTCCACGATCGGCGAGGGCTCCAAGGTGCCCCACCTGTCCTACATCGGCGATACCACCATGGGCTCCGGCGTCAACGTGGGCGCGGGTTCCATCACCTGCAACTACGACGGCGTTCACAAGCACAAGACCGTCATCGGCAAGGATGCCTTCATCGGTTCCGACACCATGATGGTCGCGCCCGCCCAGATTGGCGACGGCGCACTCGTGGCCGCCGGCTCCGTCATCACCGAGCCGGTCCCGGCCGACGCACTCGGTCTGGGCCGCGCCCGTCAGGTAAATATCGAGGGCTGGGCCGCCGATTATCGCCGCCGTCTGCACGAGAACGACGAGGTATAACGTTTTACCAAGCACAAAAGGAGCTGTTCCATGAGGACGGCTCTTTTTTTCTATCGTGACCTGCGCGACCGGATGAGTGGTCGGTTCGTGTCCGTTGACGGTAAAGACGTTATCAAGACTCGATAAACCCCGTCGCGCGGTTACAATGCAACAAGGCATCTATATGGCATTCGATGTATAAAGGAGAAGGGTAATGCCGATTAATGATCCCGAGAAGTCGGAGAATATGCGCAAGTCCATCCGCGTGTATTCCGGTTCCTCCAACCGTCCCCTCGCTCAGAAGATCGCTGAGTACCTTGGGGTCGAGCTTTCGGGCCTTACGCTAAAGCAGTTCGCCAACGGTGAGATTTACGCCCGCTACGACGAGACCGTCCGCGGCGCCGACGTCTTCCTGATTCAGTCCGTGGCTGGCGGCAACGTCAACGACATGCTCATGGAGCTGCTCATTGCCACCGACGCTGCCAAGCGCGCATCCGCCCGCTCCATCACCGCCGTTATCACCCACTACGGCTATGCCCGCCAGGACCGCAAGGCCGGCCCGCGCGAGCCCATCACCGCCCGCCTCGTCGCCAACCTGCTCGAGCGCGCCGGTGTCGACCGCATCATCACCCTCGACCTGCACCAGGGTCAGATCCAGGGCTTCTTTGATATCCCGGTTAACCACCTGTCCGCACTGCCGCTGTTTGGCCAGTACTACAACGACATGCACTTCGACACCGACAACCTGGTTGTCGTCTCCCCCGACGTGGGTCGCGCCAAGGCCGCCAAGAAGCTGTCCGACATGCTCGGCTGCGACCTGGCCATCGCCCACAAGGGCCGTCCGCGCCACAACGCCGCCGAGGTCATGGGCATCATCGGTGACATCAAGGGCAAGACCTGCGTCATCAACGACGACATGATCGACACCGCTGGCACCCTGTGCGCCAACGTCAAGGAGCTCAAGGCTATGGGCGCTGGCGACATCTACGTCTGCGCCACCCACGGTATCTTCTCCGGTCCGGCCATCGAGCGCCTGAACGACGCCCCGATCGTCGAGTGCGTCGTCACCGACGCCATTCCCGTCGAGGTGGGCGGCAAGATCAAGACCATCTCGGTCGCCGAGGAGTTCGCCCAGGCCATCTCCGCCGTTTACCACGAGGAGCCCGTCTCCACGCTCGTCGGCGGCGACTTCGCGCTGTAATCCAGCGTGTATCTCATCATCTTTGGTGTTTTTAAAGGGTCGGAAGCTCGCTTCCGACCCTTTTCTATCCCTCGCCAACCTTCCCTGGACAATTAGTTCAGATACGTATTTTTCTAAAGCTCCAAAGGGCCGTTCGGAGCCTTCTGAGCTCCCCGGCGGATGCCATACCGTCCAAAGCTCATCGTTTTCGAGTACAGCCGCTGCATTTTTATCCTCAAATCGCCCTCAAAGGCCCTTAGAAACGCCTCGAACGCCCGCCGCCTTATACGTATCTGAACTAACTGTCCAGTAGATATCGTCAACCTTCGCGGCAGAGCTCAATTTCCTGTAATCCCCTCGACCGATTCCACCGATTTCATAACGCCCAGCCGTTCGTGGCGCGCAGCGCCCCGCTGAGCGAAAAGAACGGTATGGCGGTCGCATTCTGCCTCCAACTTAGTACGTTATAGCTATGACGACCGTGATTTCACATTTCTCCGCCCTCCGCGCAATTCGTCGCGCACGACGGGCGTACTCTGCCCTACCCTGGGACTTCGTTGATAGTGAACAGCAAGCACAGGCCTTGGCTAGCTGCATTCCCAATAATGACGCAATCGACTTTGGCGCACTTTCGATACTCGATGCCTGGAATGAAGATGATTCCGAACTGCTCGATCTTCTCGTTTCAGACGAAGACAACAGACGCCCCGACAAGCGACTTCTTCAGCATATTCTCTCCGCTCCGCTTCCTGAAGGTGCAATTATGCACGTCGAGGCCGACATCTACGCAACGTCTCCCGCCGTGACAGCCATGCTTTGTTCCAAAAATGAATCAGTCGCCAAAACCTTGATGCTTCTCATGGAACTGCTCGGAACCTACTCCCTTCCTCCCGGGGCAACATACCCCATTGCCCATGACGACATCTGGCCCAAGGGCGATGGCTGCGCAGCGACGGGCGATCTTGATTGCCTGGGCAACCAGTCGGTGGCCGAGCAACAGAACGAAACCCGCTATGAACAGGCACACTACAAATGCGAGCCCGCCACGACCATCGAAGAGCTCGAGGCGGTCTCACGGTTCGCCAAAAGTAGCTCGTACGCCTCGTTTCGCACGGCCGTTAAACTCGCCCGGGCCGGATCCGCATCCCCAGCCGAATCCCTAATGTTTGCCGTTCTCGGAGCACCCATGCGCTTTGGCGGTTTCGGGTGTTGCAGCCTACCTATGGGAGGCTTGCTACTCAACTATCGAATCGACTTCGACACCCTTGCGGTCAACATGTCCTCCGGCATCCCTTACGCCATCTGCGACCTGTATTGCCCCGCAGCCGGAGTCGACAGCAAATACAACGGAATTGGGCATGAGCTTCAAAACGCTCGCATCCACGATGGCAATCGAAATAATGGCCTCAAGGCAATGGGCATCCACGTCCTGGTTATCAATCGCGACCAAATGAAAGACCTTGTTGCACTCGAAGCCTTCGCCCAAACGATGCATCGACTCGCGGGAGTCCGATTCCGATATCGCATCAAGGGCTATCGCAAGCGTCAGGCCGCTTGGCTCAACGCCCTGCGGGCCGGAATCGGCCTTGCACCGGTCTAAACGGCGAATCACCCGTGCGCCGTCAAACAGGGCTGGACAGTTAGTTCAAATACGTATAACTAGACATATTGAATTAGGCTGTTTTGCAGCTATCTCTATACCATTCGCCCTATTTGAAGGCAGGGTAGACTTCAAAACAGCGTCATATGGGCTAACTAAAGCTCCAAAACAACGCATCGGCATTGAATTGAGCAATTCGAGTCCTCAGAACTTATACGTATCTGAACTAGCTGTCCACCTCAGATTTCGACGGCCGTCCAAACGCCCCCAAACAACCTCAATCGCCCTCCATTTGACAGCGGCAGCAGGGTCGCTCACCATAGCAGGCGACAAATCAACGAAAGGACAAACATGGCAGCTGCACAGCCGCTCAAGATTCGCATGGTTGCCGGACTTGGCAACCCTGGCGATGAGTATGCCGAGACCCGCCACAACGCTGGCTTCAAAGCGATCGACGAGTTGGCCCGTCAGGCCGGCGTCACGTACTGGAAAAACCAGGCCGGCGCCGAGGTCGCGCTCATCAACATCAACGACCCCGAGGAAGAGGACGGCAAGCGCCAGATTGTGCTGGTCAAGCCGCAGTCGTACATGAATACCTCGGGCGGCCCCATCTCCAAGCTCTGCCGCGAATACAAGATCAAGGCCGAGGAGCTGCTCGTAATCCACGACGAGCTCGACATTCCCGCCGGCGACGTGCGCGTTAAGGTGGGCGGCGGCCATGCTGGCCACAACGGCCTGCGTTCCATCATCGACAAGATGGGCAGCCGCGACTTCAGCCGCATCCGCACCGGCATCGGCAACCCTCCCGGCAAGATGCCCGTCGCTGACTACGTGCTTAAGCAGCTGCGCGCCCGCGAGGCCGAGGATTTCCAGGACACCTGCGCCCGCGCGGCCGACGCCGCCGGCCTGGCGATCGTGCACGGCGTGGTCTACGCTCGCGACCATGTCAACGGCGCCGCCTCCGCCAACGGCAAGCACTAAAACCTACCATTTAGGGACAGGTTTATTTTGGCAGGTTAGCCGATGGGCTCAGTGTATTTGGCGCGGTCGGTGCGTTGGATGCGCTTGGAGACATGGAGCGGGCGGCCGTCGGTGTCGT
>CAJMPE010000005.1 GCA_905215275.1 uncultured bacterium
GGGGGCGTCGGCCGTGGCCGACGCCCCCTGCGGCAGTTAGGGATGCTCCCTTTGTACCAGCACCTGGAAGCACTCCTGGCGCAACCAATGAAGACCTCTACAGATGAATTCCAAGCCGCTCCGCCCCTCCAGACATCGTTTCCGTGCCTCGCGCCTGCCCCAAACAATCAAAACAAGCCCTTTTCACCGCAACCTCAAAGGTCTGTGGGCAAAAAAGGGCAAATATGAGTACTGTTACCATTTTAGTAGCAGGCAAAACCACCCAAAATGACGTTCGGGCGACCCCTACAGCCCCCTAAACAGCCAACCTGACTGGTTTAAGGCATATTGGAGCCAATTTTAATGAACATACTATAGGTTATGTTCATTATCTTCTTGGATGTAAATGCTATTCACTTAGCAACAGTACTCATATTTGGCATTTTTTGACCACTGCCATATAACTAACACCCTATAGCAGACAAAAAACAGGCCGCAGCCCATCGCTGCGGCCTGTTCGGAAGCAAAAGTGGGCGTTAAGCGCTGTAGCCCATCGCTTGCAGCACAAACATGACGACCGTCAGCACCGTAATCACGCCGATAGTCGCCCAAGTGAGCACGTTCCATACGCGGCCGTTGCGGTTGGCGCCCATAATGTGGCGATCCGCCGCGATAACCACCTGAAATACCAGGACTACGGGCAGCAGCACGCCGTTGATGACCTGCGAGGTCATCATAATCTGGAACAAATCGACGCCAGGCATGAGCACCAACACGGCAGAAATGCCGATGATGGCCGTAATGATGCCGCGGTAAACCGGAGCCTCGTCCCAGCTGCGATCGGCGCCGCGCTCCCAACCAAAAGCCTCGCAGATGGCACTCGACGTAACGCCCGGCAGCACGCAGGCAGCCAAAAAACTCGCTGCGACCAGGCCCGAGGCAAACAGCACCGTGGACCACTGGCCCGCGATGGGCTCCAGCGCGCGAGCGGCATCGGCGGCATCGCTAATCTGAATACCCGCCGGGAACAGCACCGTACCGGTCGTGATGATAATGAAGCCCGCAATGATATCAGCAGCGATCGAGCCGCTCACGGTATCAATACGCTGCAGCACGATGTCGTCCTCGCCCGCATTCTTATCGACCACGTTGTTCTGAGCCAAGAAGATCATCCACGGTGCGATGGTGGTACCGATCGTTGCGACCACGAGCGACACGTAGCTGGGATCGTTCTGAATATTGGGAACGACCAAGTCGACCGCTACCTCGCCCCAGTTGGGGCCGGCCATAAACGCGGCGACGATGTAGGTCACGAACACGCAGCTCACCAGCAGCAGAATCTTCTCGATGCGCTGGAAACTACCCGACATGGTAAGCATCCACACCAGCAGCGCCACGAGCGGCACCGAGATGCTCGCCGGAACGCCAAACAGAGCAAGGCCACTCGCGATACCCGCGAACTCCGAGATGGTCACCGCCGTGTTGGCGATCAACAGCGCCGCCATGGCCAGCACGCTCTTGCGCACGCCAAAGCGCTCGCGAATGAGCGACGCCAGGCCCTTACCCGTGACGCATCCGCAGCGCGCCGCGGTCTCCTGCGTCACGATGAGCAGCACGGTCATGACGGGAAGCATCCAGAGCATCTTATAGCCATAGCTGGCGCCCGCGCTGGAATACGTGGCGATGCCGCCGGCGTCATTGCCCGAAAGCGCTGCCAGAAGACCGGGGCCCATGGCGCCAAAGATGGCCGCAATGGTCAGCTTTTGCTTGGTGCTCGCCTTTTGCTTCGTGTTTTGCACGCGACCACCTAACCCACAACTGACATGGTGAGCAGCACCGCGGCGATGCAGTACGCCACACACGAGATCATGACGGCGATGACGTTCATGGCGGTACCCGACGTATTGAGGTCGTGCTCATCGCGCCAGAACAGCACCATCAGGTAAATCACGGCGCTCATGTTGCCAACCAGGCAAATAACGGCAGCGATATTAAAGCAGCCAGTAAAGAGCTGCTCCTCAAACATAGTGGCATCGGGGAACGCGGCGGTGCGCACCAGCTGCGCGCACAGGTAAGTAACAAGCGAAAGGATCAGGCCCATACCCGTGCTCTGGAAGAAGAATCCCAGGTACGGTTTGGGCTCGTCGTCGTGACCGTCGTACTCGAGGAAGTAGTTCTTGACGAACGACACCATGCGCGAGGCAGCCAGCAGCACGAGCGGCATGGCGCACATGGGGAACACCACCAGATGCGCGGAGCCCAGCGCCGTCCCCAGCACCGTCGCCATAATGCACGAGGCGATGCCCCACACGACGACCCAGTACTGACGATGCACAAACCAGCTGAGCACGTTCGTCGAGTCGTCCGACGCGCTGTCGCCCGAGCCGACACCGGCGATCTGCAGGTCCTCCTGATGCTCCTCGGCGATAACGTCCATGGCGTCGTCGAAGGTCACGATACCCAGGATATGACGGTTCTCGTCGCAGACAGGGATGGCAACCAGGTCGTACTTGGTCATCTCGTCCGTCACGTCTTCCTGATCCTCGTCGGGCGACACGTAGACCAGATCGCGATAGGCGAGCTGGCCCAGCGTGGCGTCGCGGTCGGCCACGATCAGCGTGCGCAGCGAAAGCACGCCCGTCAGCATGCCGCTCGGGTCCTCGGTATAGACGTAATAGACGCTCTCAAAGTCCTCGTCGAGCTTGCGAATCGCCTCGATGGCATCGCCGACCGTCGCCGTGGCGGGCAGCGAGACAAACTCCGAGGTCATGATGCGGCCGGCGGTGTTGTCCTCGTAGCCCAGCAGATTACGAATCGCCTTCTCCTCCTTGACGCCCATCAGGCGCAGGAGCTTCTCGGCCTTCTCATAATCGAGCTCGTCGATCAGGTCGGCAGCGTCGTCCGGGTCCATCATGGCCAGCATCGACGATGCGTCGGTATCGGACAGGCCCTCGAGCATCTCGGTCATAAGCTCGTCATCATCGAACTCCGAGATGGCCTCGGCGGCCTGTGCCGTGTCGAGCTGCGCGAACACCTGCGCGCGCAGGCGCGGGTCGAGCTGCTCGATGATGTCAGCGATGTCGGCAGGATGCAGCTCGCCAAGCGTCTTGTGCGACACCGAGAGCTGGATGTTCTTAGTCGAGCGATCGAGCAGGTCCATGTAAGACCAGGCGATAATGTCCTCACTGAGCGGCTTGCCCAGGTGCTTCATAAAGCCCTCGACAACGTGCTCGAGTGTGGGGCTGATCGCGCGCAGCAGACCGCGGGCGCCAACTTCGGCACCCAGCAGGCGCAGCTGATTTTCGCCCGACATGGAAAACTTGATGTCGTTGACGCGCACGACCTTCATACCCTGCGTGTCGACAATCTGCTTGTTAAGCACGTCGCGGGCGAGCAAGAGTTCGGTCGGCTGCAGGTACGAAAAACGGATTTCGGTGGCCGACGTCTTAAGGTGTACACCTGTCTCGTCGATACGGTCGACCCATTTGCGCCAGCTGATCATAAACGGCGTCTTGCCGGGACCACGGAACGCGAGCGACGTCACGTGCGGAAAAACTTCGCCGGTTGCAATGCCAAAATCGTTCACAACGCCGAGCTTTTCGCCGTCGACATCCAAGACCGGCAATTTGAGCATCTCACTCAGATAATTCAATGGTGCTCCCCATCATTATTCCTACGGACCGCGCGACCATGCCGGCACGCAATCCGTGGACTTTTTGATATGTATACGCATGCGCGGGCGGCACACCGCTCGGCGCTCACACCCCGTGCACGCGCAGAAAGCACCTGCATGGGGTCATCGACTGTATGGTCGAGGTTTGGATTTCACCTGTAACCTTTCTCTTGACCCTCATTAACCGCAGTAACTATAGCATCAGCATCGCGCTGCGGCACCGAATTTATGCCCTGCACATTGCAGGCATACCAAACGCTGACGTATCCGTGGCATAGAGCCGGATGAGCACGGTGGGACAAAGCGATTAAAACCGTCCTAAACAACCAGTCGTTTAAGCATGTCCCCAATGGCTACTCTGTGGTGTCGTCGTCCTCGGGGAGTTGGGGGAACACGGCGTTTTTGGGCATGGAAACCTTGGTGAGCGAGGTGAGCTTTTTGCTCAACGCCGTGTCCGTCTTGACCAGGTCGCTGAGCGTCACGATCTTGTAGCCGTCGGCGACAAGGCCATCGATAATCTGCGGCAGCGCCTCGAGCGTCTGCTCGGCGCACTCATCGCTATCGGTGAGCAGCACAATATTGCCCGGCGTCATCGAGTCGAGCACGGTCGATACTTGCTCGTCGGCGCCGTTGAGCAGCCAGTCGCCCGAATCGATATTCCACGAAACCACGGCGGACACCAGGTCCATCGAGTCGATCCAGTTTTGCTCGTCAAACGCGGCGTAGGGGGCACGAAGCAACATCGTCTCGACGCCGGTCGCCGACTTAATCGCCTCGGTACCCTTCGTGATCTGCTTGCGCACCGTCTCGCGATCCTCGCCCTTGAGCGAATCATCGCTGTAGCTGTTGGAGCCGACCTCGCACCCGGCATCGACAATCGCTTTGGCAGTAGCGGGCGAGGCCTCGGCCGCATCGCCCGAAAGGAAGAACGTCGCCGTGACGCCCTTTTCCTTGAGCACCTGCAAGATCTGCTTGGTCGCGCCGCTCGGACCCTCGTCAAATGTCAGGGCCACGTACTTTTCGTTGCCCTTGGGCGCTACGCTTGCGCACTCGACTACGCAGTCGGTGGCGGGCACGACCTCGCCGCGGTCCTGCGTCTTGCCCGACTGCTCACCGACCCATACCTCGGAGCGGCCCTGAACGCCCCAGGTTTTGACATACTCAATGGCACCCGTGCCCTCGACCTTAAGCCTTGGCTCGATAGTCGTGGCCTGGACCTCGTGCTTTTCGTACACGTTGCGGCCGTCCTTGACCGTCACCTTCTCGCCACCCGTAAGCTCGCGACTATCCCATTTGCCTTGCTTCACGCGCTTACCGTCGACCTTCACCGACAGCTTTTCGCCGCCATGGCGCTTGAGCACGCTGTCGTCGACGGCCAGCAGGTCGCCGGCGTCATACGTTTCGGTCAGCTCCTGATCGTCGATAAGATTCTGCAACGTAGAGCCCACGCGCACCGCGGTCTTTTGCCCGTTGAGCTCCACGTCCACGCTGCGGTTGACGTAGCCCACGACGGCAGCGATAAACAGCACGAGCGCGCAACCCACGGCGATGAGCGCATAGGGCAGGCGAGACGGTCGGCGCGGCGAGCGCCCGTTGCCGATGCGCGCGCTGCGATCGCTAAACCCACGGCTATGGTTGAGGTACATCGCGCCGGGCTTACGGCGACGTCGACGCTGACCGCTGGGCAGCTGCCCCAGGTCGCGGCGCGCCGTCGGACGCGCACCCGAGCGCCCGTTTAAGTTAGATCCGTTTTGGCGCATGTGCCCTCCCCCATAAACACAGCGAGCCGGAGCAACATGTCTCCGGCTCGCCTCCCATCATTTGGTACGTCGCTATTTGCTAGCTTTTGACGAGCCCCCGCTCGCCTTTTGATATTCGTCCTTAAAGGCCTTGAACATACCGCGCGTCTTGCCGAGCTGCTTGCCCAGTGCGCGGCTGCCCTTGTCCACGGCGACCGATCCCTTGTCATCGAGCACCTTGGCGCCCTTCTTGACCTTATCGCCCACCACGACACTGGCCTCGGCAGCCTTGGCGGCCGCGCCACCCGAATATCCGAGCGCCTTGACCTCGTCCGAGACAATCATCGCGCCGTTCTCGTAGCCGCGCAGCATCGTCGGCGGCATCTGCGTGTCGCCCACCAACATGCTCGATGCGGCGCTGGCGGTCACATAGAACGTCTGCACAATACCCGAGCGCGGCTTGAACTCAACGTCCGAGCAGTAGCCCACGACGTCGCCCGATTCCGTGCGCACATCCATGCCAACCCAGATGATGCAATCGTCCAGGTTGATATCGAGGCGCTTGGCCGCGGCGGCATCGTAGGTGCCCTTGACGTCGTCGACCGCGACAGCACCCTCGTAGACGCCGATGGCATCGAGCGCCACAAATCGGTCGGGGCGCTCGATCATACCCGCGATATCGGACTGGCGGACCATAAAGCCCACCACGCGCGTGCCGCCCGGGGTAAAGACGGGAAAGTGAATCTTGCCGAGCTTTTTAGGGCTGCGCGGCGTGCCGTCCTTTTTGGTGCACTTGTCTTCGGCAGGCTTACGATAAACCTTGACGCCGACAAAATCCCCTGCGCGCATTATGCCTCGGTCGAGGACTCCGTGGCCTCGGTGCCGGCCTCGGTGACGTTCTCGACCACGACGTCGGCAGCGGGCGTCACGTTGCCACCCGAGATGGCGTCGTTGAGTTGCTCGCGAAGCTGGTCCATGCGCTCGCGGGCCAGGTCGACCTTGGCACGCAGGTCATCGGTCTTGGCGTCGACCATCGGACCAAAGTCGTTGACCGCGGCACGAGCCTCCTCGGCACTGTGCTCGTAGGTGTCACGCATGTTGTCCCAGGCGTCGTTGGCGATATCGGCGGCCATGGCGCGGGTCTCGGCACCCGAGCGCGGGGCCAGAGCAACGCCGATGATAGCGCCGGCGGCAGCACCAAAGAGCGCACCGGAAACAAAGCTGAAAGTCTTTCCCATGATCATTCCTCTCCTGCGGGCACCTCGATGCCCACCGTTTGAATGCTGTCCATTATACCCGCAGCGCAACACTTGCCGTCGCGCTCATCTGCGTACGGTAAAAGCGCAGGTACATGATGGTGATAAGCGAGTGAGTCTACTCCTGCGGCATAGCAGGCATGGCGACCGTGGCGGCCGGATTCTCGCCGGCGCCATCGACGAGCGGCAGGTTGCCCTCGTGCGCCGAGCCGGACGGGGCCGTTGCCGCACCGCCAAAGACGGCCGCGGGGGCCTCGTGGTTCTCGGCGACCGCACCCTCGGTATCGATTGGCATCTGCGGCTCGTCGTCAAAGCTCGGGACGCCTTGGGGCTCCGCAGGCTCGGGCTCAGCAGGCGCCTCGGCAACAGGTTCAGTGTCGGCATCGGCAGGAGCGTCGCCCTCGGGCGCATCCTCGGCCACGTCCTCGCCGTTCGCAGCGGCAACGGCCTCGTGCGGGTCCTTGCCCTCGGCCTCGGCACGCATGCCCAGCACCAGGTTGCGCAGGCCCGCGACCGTGCCTTCCACGTCGGGGGCCGGCTGATCGGCATGCAGGTACGCCCAGTCCATCATAAAGGTCGCCGACGACAGCGCGCCGATGGCCAACGCATCGTCGGGACACGAAAGCTCGACCTCAAAGACACGCTCGTCATGCTCGCTCACGCGGGTGCGACCGCACGAGATGCTGCCGGCAAGACCGGTCTCGTTCATGAGCTCGACCGTCACGTGCTCCAGCAGGTGGCAAAGCTCGGTCTGGCCCATGCAGTCCTGGAACTCGCGGCCCGAATCGCCCAGGCACAGATGCTTGGCAATCGCGGGCACCAGGTAGTACACGCGCGCCGTGGCCTCGATATCCTCCGAGGTCATGAGCGGCATGCCGGGGTTCACCAGCACGTGCGCGCAAATCTTGTCCTCGCTGACGGTGACCTTAAGGATGTTGAACAGGCCTGCCATAACTCTCCCCTACTCTTCCTTGCCCTACTCGTCGCCATCGTGCGGATCCGCAGAGCCCGCACCCGACGCCGCCGGCTTCTCCGCCGAGGACTCGGAATCCTTCTTATCGGTTTCGGCCGGAGCGATCACGCGAATGAGCGAGATGCGCTGGCCACGCATCGACTGTACCTTGAACTTGTACCCCGCGACCTCAAACACCTCTCCGATGTCGGGCACCGAGTCGCAAAGCTCCAAAATCCAGCCGGCGATGGTCTCATAATCATCGCTTTCCTCGAGCGGCCAACCAAGCTCAATCGCGTCATCGCACGAAAAACGCCCATCGACAAGCCACTCACGGCGCGAAAGGCGCGTGAGGTACTTGTTGTCGGGGTCGAACTCGTCCTCGATCTCGCCGACAATCTCCTCGACGATATCTTCGATGGTGATGATGCCGGCCGTGCCGCCGTACTCGTCCACGACGACCACGATCTGGTCGTGCGAGGTCTGCATCTCGGACAGCAGCGGCAGGATGTCCTTGGTATCGGGCACAAAGGTGGCATCGCGCAGATAATCGGCGATGGGCTGGTCACCCTTGCCGTCGAGCGCGGGCTGGATCAGGTCCTTGATGTGCGCGATGCCGGCGACGTTGTCGGGATCCTCGTGATAGACGGGGATGCGGCTGAAGCCGGTCTGGCGCATGGTGGACAGCACGTCGGCGACCGTCTCGTCGTCCTCGCACATGGTGGTGTCCACGCGCGGCACCATGACCTCGCGAGCCACGGTGTCGCCCAGGTCGAAGATCTCGTGGATCATGCGCTTTTCCTCGTCGAGCAGGTCGTCCTGCTCCGAGACCATGTACTTGATCTCTTCCTCCGAGACGTTTTGGCGGTCGTCGGCGCTCTTGATGCGCAGGATGCGGGCCAGGCCATCGGAGCAGGCACCGGTCAGCCACACGAGCGGGCGGGCGATCTTTTGGAACACGGAAAGCGGCCCCACGACCTGCTTGGATACGCCCTCGGCGTTAGCGAGGCCGATGCGTTTGGGCACGAGCTCGCCGATCACGATGGACACAAAGGCGACGGCGACGGTGATGATGACCGGCGCCAGGCCGCGCGCGATGGCGGAAAGCGGCGCGATGCCAAAGCTCATGAGCCACGTGGCGAGCGGGTCGGACAGGCTCGTCGACGCGACGGCGGATGAGGCAAAGCCCACGAGCGTGATGGCGACCTGGATGGTGGCCAACAGCTGATCGGAGTCGGCGGCGAGCTGGACGGCGCGCTCGGCGCGCTTATCGCCCTCCTCGGCATCGTGCTCCAACACGGCGCGCTTAGCCGTGGTGAGAGCCATCTCGGACATGGAGAAGTAGCCGTTGATAAGCGTCAGGACAAGCGTGGTAATAAGGGAGATGGTTATGTCCATCGGGAGTTTCTCGAACCTCCAAGATTCGGGACGTTAAGGTAAAACGTTGATGGCGGATACGGCAATTGCGCCGGTCGCCCGTGCGAGCGGGGCCGTGGACGCGGTCGCTAGATTACGAAGAGGATCACCGCCATGAACTGGAAGATGCTGCCGGCGAGCACCCACAAGTGGAAAACACTGTGCAGATAGCGCACGTTTTTGGCGATATAGAACGGCACACCCACGGTATAGCACACGCCGCCGACGGCGAGCAGGGCAAGCGCGACGGGGTTCAGCAGCGCCACGAGCTCGGGCAGCTTAAAGACAACGAGCCAGCCCATCAGCAGGTAGACCAGGCCGCTTACCCAGTGCGGCTGACGCTCGCGCAAAAAGCACTCGAGCGCGATGCCGATGATGGCGATGGCCCACACGGCAAAGAACAGCATAGGGCCGCCGTCGTTTGCAAGCGTGATGAGGCAAAACGGCGTATAGCTGCCGGCTATGAGTAGGTAGATGCAGCTGTGGTCGATGATGCGAAACACGCGCTTGGCGCGCGCGGGCTGAATCGCGTGATAGAGCGTGGAGGCCAGATATTCGAGAATGATGCTGACGCCATAGACAATCGCCGCGGCCATGTGGGCCGGGCCTCCGCCGCGCAGGGCAGCGAATACGATCAGGAGCACCAGGCCCGCGATACCCAGCAGGCAGCCGACACCATGGGTGACGGAGTTCATGATCTCCTCGCCCACCGTGTAGTGTGGAACGGCCGCGGTCTTGGGTCGCGGCTTAGAACTGTCGCTCGAATCGGACATGCCGGTTACATCCTCCAACGTAAAGAGTTCTCAACACTATATCAAAGCGTCTGGGTGCGTGCGAAATTTGCACCTTACGTGACCCTTTGTTTACCCATTCTTTGTTTGTTGACGTATCAACGGCGAACGTCCATAATGCGCTTTCATTAAATGTTGATGTATTAACATCTTATAGGAGAATACCGCATGGCTCAAAACGCACGTTCCCATCGAAAGCTCAAGATAGCCGGCATCGTTGCGCTGGTGGTTGTCGTTGCGCTGCTCGGATTTGCCGGCAACTTTTTGTTTGACTTTGCCCTGAACCCCCAAGCGCCGTACACCATGAAGATGATGCAGGATAGCAAGAACGAAAAAGAAGGTGAGCAGCCGGATGCCGAGGACACCGAGGCGCGGGCGTGGTTTAAAGAGAACCGCGAGAGCAGCAGCCTCACCGCAGATGACGGAACCGAGCTTGCCGCTTGGTATTTTGCCGCGTCGGAGAGCACGCACGACTACGCCGTCTGCCTGCATGGATATACCAACGAGCCCATCGGTATGGCCCGATACGTCAAGCGATTCCACGACCGCGGCATGAACGTACTCGCACCCGCCGCCCGCGCCCACGAGCGCTCCGGCGGCGACTATATCGGCATGGGCTGGCCCGAGCGGCTCGACATCGTCGCATGGATCGAGCGAATCGTTCAGGCTGACCCCGAGGCGCGCATCCTGGTCTTTGGCGAGTCGATGGGTGCGGCAACCGCCATGAACGTCGCGGGGGAATCTCTGCCTGCAAACGTGAAATGCATTATCGAGGACTGCGGTTATACGAGTGTTTGGGACGAGTTTTCTCTGCAGCTCAAGGACGTGTTCGGCCTGCCCAGCTTTCCCTTGCTCGATGTAGCAAACTTGGTATGCAACGTGCGCGCGGGCTACGACTTTCATAGGGCGAGCAGTGTGGAGCAACTCAAACACGCGACGGTTCCCATGCTGTTTATCCACGGCGACCAGGACACCTTTGTGCCGTACGACATGCTCGACCAAAACTACGAGGCGTGCGCCAGCAAGGTCAAGCAAAAGCTCACCATCCACGGCGCCACCCACGCCAAGAGCGCGCAAATTGACCCCGAGCTCTACTGGAGCACAGTCAACAACTTCCTCGACGAGTATTTTTAGGCAAAAAGCAACGTCTGGGGCTTTATCTGACCCCCTATTTTCGGAAGTGCGGGGAAAATCTCGGGAAGCTCGACCAGACCACAGTTTTACCAACAATTTATCAGGGGTTTTGTTGCCAAAAATCGGTTTGTGGTCGGCGGTATTCGATTTTTCACCGCACTTCCGAAAAGCCGCCCGCGGGCACTGTGCTCACGGGCGGCTTTTGCTAACGTTGCGCTACAAATGCGCTTGTTTTGTCCAATAGCTAGGCGCTACTTGACCTCGATGAGCTCGTACTCGCTCGTGCCCAGGCCGATTTTTTCGGCGTGCGCGATGCACGCGCGCCAGTCGGTGTCGGGATGCGTGATGCAGAAGGGGTCGCGCGCCTGCTCGCCCTCCAGATGCTCGTGATTGTGCTCCATCTTGGCCGCGCTATCGGTGAGCTCGGTGTTGGGCAGCGGCTCGGATGCCATGACGGCATCGGCGCAGGCCTGGTCGATGGCGACCGGGTCGAAGCTCGCGAACATGCCGATGTCGTTGACGATAGGCGTGTCGTTTTCGGGATGGCAATCGCAGTTGGGGCTGATATCCATGGCAAGCGAGATATGGAAGTTCGGGCGGCCGTCGACGACGGCCTTGGTGTACTCGGCGATCTTGCAGTTGAGCACGTCGGCCGCGGCTTCATAGCCGGGCTTGATGGCGTCCTGGTTGCACACGCCGATGCAGCGGCCGCAGCCCACGCAGCGATCGTGGTCGATGGCAGCCACGTGCACCGTGCGAGTAGCGCCGTTGGCAAGCTCGCGCTCGCGGGTGTCGTCGAACGAGATAGCGTTGTGCGCGCAGATTTTCTCGCAGGCATGGCAGCCAACGCAGTGCTCGGTCGCGACGTTCGGCTTGCCGGCGGCATGCTGCTCCATCTTGCCGGCACGGCTGCCGCCGCCCATGCCCAGGTTCTTCATGGCGCCGCCAAAGCCGGCCTGCTCATGGCCTTTAAAGTGGGTGAGGCTGATCACAATATCGGCGTCCATGAGTGCCTGACCGATCTTGGCCTCGTGCACGTACTCGCCGCCCTCGACCGGGACGAGCGCCTCGTCGGTGCCCTTGAGGCCGTCGGCGATGATGATCTGGCAGCCCGTGGCATACGGGGTAAAGCCGTTCTGGTAGGCGGTGTCGATGTGCTCGAGCGCGTTTTTGCGGCTACCGACATAGAGCGTGTTGCAGTCGGTGAGGAAGGGCTTGCCGCCCAGCTCCTTCACGACATCCGCGACGGCGCGGGCGTAGTTGGGACGCAAAAAACTCAGGTTGCCCAGCTCGCCAAAGTGAATCTTGATAGCAACGAACTTGTTCTCAAAGTCGATCTGCTCAATACCGGCGCGGCGAATGAGGCGCTTGAGCTTGTCGAGCTGGCTCTCGCGAGCATGCGTGCGCAGGTTCGTAAAGTACACCTTGGCGGGTGCGGCGGGTGCGGCTGCGGTCATAGATCTATCCCCTCGGTCTATATGGCGTTACAGACATAAGAGGATGGTACCCGCTGAAGTAGGGTCAAAGTCAAGCGCGAAACCCAGTCGTTGGGGACGTTCTTAAATGACTACTCTTGGACTTTGAGGGCTTCGGCCAGACTGACGCGCTTGATGGAGCGCGTGTGTAGCAGCGCCACGACCAGGTAGGTCGCAAAGCCAATGCCGACACATGCGGCCATGGACCAAGCGGGCACGTAGATCTCGATATTGCCGTTGTAGGCGAGCAGCATCGAGCGGAAGATGGCCGTGAGCGAGCCGATGATCAATGGCAGGCTCAGCACGAGCGACGCCACCACGCACAGCGTGATCGAGCGGATGTACAGATGCGAGATCTCGCCATCTCGATAGCCAAAGACTTTCATGTAGCTGATCGACCGGGCGCTATGGTCGATAACGGCCTTGGTCAGCAGGTACATAAACAGCAGGAAGATAAACACCGCGAGCCCGATCATCATTCCGATCATTTTGCTCATCATGCCGATGAACTGGTCGCCCACGGCGCGCATGTCGTCGGGCGTGGTGTCGCCGGCAAAGTAACGAGCATCGAGGTCGAGCTTCTCGTCGCTCACATAGCCGTTAAAGTAGGCGGCGTCGTTGTCGAACAGCTCGTTAAAGTCGTCGATACTCATATAGATATTCATGTCCGACTTGGAGCCCCAGGCACAGTCCTTGCCCGCGTACTCAAAGGAATAATGCTCGCCCTCGTACTTGTCGCTGAGCGTGACCTTCTGGCCCTCGCTCCAGCCAAACTTATCGAGCAGACCGCCGCCAAAGACGACGCGTCCGTCGCCGACGTTGAGGTCTTTCCAATAGCGCGAATCGGATGAAATGCCGTAGACGGAAATCGTCTCCTCGCCATTTCCATCGCCGCGGTCGCATTGCAGCTGGTAAACGGCATATTTCTCGGCCTGTGCGATTGTGCCCGCGCCGTTGTCGGTCGTATTGACCGGGTGGATATCGTCGTTGTCAGTGTCGATCTTAGAGGCCTTGTCGATCAGGCCGATGGCCTCATCGCGGTCGCAGCCCAAGGTAGCGGCAAGGTCGTCGAGACGTACGTAGAGCGCATCCTTCTTGTCCTGGACCTTGGCGAGCGCGTCCTGCGCCGCGGCCAGGCTCTCGGCAGACGGAGATGCGGTCGCGGCATCGGCTGCCGCCTGCGCCGCATCGGCCGCATCGTCAAGCTCGTCATCGGCATCCTGGGCGGCGGAAAGCAGCGCGCCGTCAACCGACTGCAAGCGCTCGAGTGCCGACCACTGCTCGCGCTCCTCGGCGGTGCCCTCGAGCTCCAGCGGCGCCTTGAGCGTGTACTGGTGCTCGGCGACCAGGCTTGTCTCGAGGTTGTCGGCGTAGTGCGTCATCGTGGGCAAAATCGCCAGGCCAAAGAGCAGCAGCAGCGAGGCGAACGCAATGCCCACGAAGAGCGTGGCGAAGTTGCCCAGATTGCGCAGGAAGATACGCAAGCGGAAGCGGGAAACAAAACCCATGCGCTCCGGCAGCTGCAGGCCGCGCTTGGTGCCCGATTTGCCGCTCGCCTCGTGACGAAGGAATTGCAACGGCGTCTTGCCCATCTTGCGAAGCAGGCCCACCAGCGTGATGAGGATGAGCGCGGCGGCGGGAACCACGGCGCACTTCACAAAGATCTCCCAGCTCCAGTACACCTGGAAGGGCGGCAGGCTGTACGAACCGTAATAGAGGCTGCGCATGGGCTCGGTAAAGAACACAACGCCGAGTGCAGTGCCCAAAAGCGCCGCGAGCACACCCACGATGGCGGGAAGCGCCAGGTAGTGGAGTACAATCTCGCGACGACGATAGCCGCTGGCGAGCAGCGTGCCGATGATGGCGCTCTCCTCCTCGATGGTCGCGTCGGTAAGGACCACAAAGACGAACGCCATAATCGCGATAATAATGTCGAGCAGCGTCATCCACATCATGGAGTCGCCGTCCACGTCGTCGCGCGCATAGCCAATGCCCTGATTGGAATCGGCGTCGATGAGGTCATCCACGCGCGCATGGGCATCGGTCAGTGCCTCGACCATATCCTGCTCCGCA
Source organism: uncultured bacterium (assembly GCA_905215275.1). GTDB lineage: Bacteria > Actinomycetota > Coriobacteriia > Coriobacteriales > Coriobacteriaceae > Collinsella. The sequence continues at coordinate 14,489 of CAJMPE010000005.1, forward strand.
TCGATGCGATCCGCAGTGGGGAGGTCGCGATCGGTAAAGGTAAAGGAGTAGGTGTAGGCAGGCGCGCCGCCGGCATCCTCGAGCGCGGCAAAGCCGGCGTCGGTGACCTCGGCCACGCCATAGGTGATGGTGTTCACCGTAAAGTCCGAATTGTTGAGGAACAGCGCCTGGCTGTCGGGCTGGGTCATGATGCCGCAGATGGTGTAGGTGCGCCCCTCGAGCTCGACCTTATCGCCCACGGCGAGGTCGTTGTTGGTGGCAAAAACGCGGTCGATTGCTACCTCGTCGTCCGCCTTGGGCTCCTTGCCCTCACAGTAGGACGCGATATCGACCTTGGTGCGGTGCGCATAGGTGCGCAGCGTGCGCTTGGTGCCGTCGTCGCCGGCGGTCTTTTTGATGATGGCGTCGATGGAGAAATTCTTGTAGAGCGTGACGCCGCCGACGTCATCGGCTGCATCCTCGGCTGCCTTGAGCTGGTCTTTGGTGGCCTCGAAGGAGGTGGTCACGCGGCCGTCCTCAATCGTGTACGCATCGCGCATGTCGTCGATAAGGCAACCGACGGAATGCGCCGCGAGCAAAAAGCCCGAGGTGAGAGCGATGCTTCCGCACATAAGCAAAAAGATGCCCAGGTACTTGCCGATATTGCGGCGCAGCTCGCGCGGGAGACGTTTTGCGAGAGGTGTCATGGCGCCGCCTACCAATCGAGCTCGGCGGCCGCGACGGGCGACTCGTTGAGCTCATCCTCGACGATGCGCCCGTCGCGCAGACGCAGCACGCGATTGGCCATGCGCGCGATGGCGGCATTGTGGGTGACGATAATGATGGTGCAGCCGTACTCGCGGTTGACGTCTTCCATGAGCTGCAAGATTTCCTTGGACGTCTTGTAGTCAAGCGCGCCCGTGGGCTCGTCGCACAGCAGCAGGCCCGGGTTTTTGACGAGCGCACGGCCGATGGCGCAGCGCTGCTGTTGGCCGCCCGAGACCTGGCGCGGAAACTTGTTGCGGTGCTCGTAGAGACCCAGCGAACGCAGCAGGTCGTCGATGTTGAGCGGCTTTTTGGACAGGTGCGCCGTGACCTCGATGTTCTCCTGGATGGTGAGATCGGGCACCAGGTTGTAGAACTGGAAGACAAAGCCCAGCTCGCGGCGGCGATACTCACCCAGGTCGGCGGGCTTGAGCACGGTAAGGTCGCAGCCGTCCACCATGATGGAGCCGGCGTCGGCATCCTCCAGGCCACCGATCAGGTTAAGAAACGTCGACTTGCCCGAGCCCGAGGGCCCTAGCATGACGCAGATCTCTCCGCGGTTGATGGACGTGTCGATGCCGTCGAGCACCGTCAGGCGTGCATCTCCATCGCCGTAGTGCTTTTTGAGCCCCTTGACCTGGACGTAGGCTTGCTTCGTCGCCATGCTATCCCCCATTGTTAGCCTTGTACTACTTTATGAGGGTAATAGTAAACCTTGGCGAACTATTTTTGGGCGAGAGCGGGGTTTTGTTTCAGACTAGTCATTGGGGACGTTCTTAAATGACTAGTCGCTGGGGACACTCTTTCGCCGCCCGGCAGTTGGGGACGTTCCTTTCCTACCGGCAGTCCTTGCCAGCACGGCCGGCGAGCCGGCAAGTCAGCAAAGACTGTCCCCGATGACTAGTCGTTTAAGTCTGTCCCCAATGACCACTCTTGGTCGTTTAAGTCTGTCCCCAATGAGTACCCAATGACTAGGTGGCTAGGCGCGGGATTTGTTGCGGGCGAGGGCCAGGCCTGCGGCGGCGATGGCCATGGCAAAGAGCGCCGTGACGCCCAGGTCGCAGGCGATGTCGCCCAGCACGGTGGACGTCAGGTCCGCGGCGAGCGCCTTGCCGATCGCGTCGTTCACCCAATATGTCGGCACAAAGTGCGCCACGGCCTGCACGGCCGGGCCCATCAGCGACAGCGGCATCCAGGCGCCGCCCAAAAACGTCATGAGCATGCCGAGCAGGTTGCCCACGCCGTTGAGCAGCTCCTCGCGCGCGCCCAGGCTCGAAAGCGCAAAGCCAACGGCCAGCGGCGTGCACGCCAGGGCAAACGTCGCCGCCAGTGCCAGACACACGCGACCCACGCCGACCTCGGCAACCGCGCCGGCAAAGCCCACGACGCCCATCATGCTCGACACGAGCCAAATGCAGACGGTGAGCACCGCGGCAGCCGCGAACACGGCGAGCGAACGCTGGCGCTCGGAGACCGGGCCGGCCTCCATGCGGCGCACGCGCTCGGGCTCGTTCATGCCCGAAAACACCAGCCCCACCGACACGATGACCGACGAGATAATCGCGTACGCACCAAAGTTGAAGTACGACTCGAGCGTGACGGCGGCCGTCGAGTCGACCTTGACCTGCTCGATCTCGACCTTGGCGCGCTTCGCGGCCGCATGCTCGGCAGCCTTGGCGACGTCACCATTAGAGGCGGCGGGCTCTAGGGCCGCCGCAGCACCCGCGAGCGAGATCCAGCGCGAGGCCTCGGCAGACGAAAGCGCTGCCGCCATGGTGCCGGCGCCGTAGGTCACATCGAGCTTGGGCAGAGACTCCCCCGCGCGGGCGGCTGCAACAAGGTCGCCCTCAAACCCCTCCGGGATAAAGAACACGCAGTCGGCGCTACCTTTGGCGCTGTTGCTCTTGGATAGCGCGTCCGCAAGGTCGTAGGTGTCGCCGCCGACGCCCGTGACCAGCTCAAAACGAGAACCCAAATGCTTGGTAAGCGCACGCGAAAGGTCGCTGTCGTCGCGGTCGACCACGATCACGTTGGCATCGTAGGGCTTGTACTCGGTGAGCTGCGACGAGTTCCAGCTCACCGATGCCGCGATGAATACGCCCATGAGCGAGATGAACACCGTATAGATGAGCAGGTAGAACGGGTGCGCCAGCGCCATGCGAAGCGCGGTCTTAAAGGTGCTCATAGCGGCTCCTTCCAAAGATCAGCGTGGCGGCGGCAACGAACAGCAACGCCATAAGGACCAGCGCACCGGCGCGAACGGCAAAGGGGCCCAGGTCCTCAAAGAAATACAGACGGTTGAACATGTCGCAGATAAGCTTGACGGGATTGAGCCAGCACTCGGCCGGGCAGGCGCGGGCGACATCGTCGGCAAGCGCCATCGCCGGCTCGCCGTAGAGGCCGGCGAACAGGGCGCACGTGGTGGCAAAGCCCGTGAGGATGCCCGACTTGGACGCCTTGCCGCCCTTAACGGGAAGCGTGCCCACAAAGAGCCCCAAGCCCGTGGCGGCAAGCGCGGAAGCGGCACCGCCCACCAGACACAGCCCCTCGCGCCCGCCAGAGTCGACGCCCACGACCAGGCGCACGTAGCCAATCGCAATCGTCATCGAGGCGAAGGAGACCAGCCACGAGCCCACAAAAATACCGGCAAGCGACGCCGTCTTGGAAAGGCCGCCCACACAGCGACGCGCACCAAGGCCCGACAGATTAGGCTGCAGATCGACAACGCTCAAGGCGGCAAACTCGGCAGACATCATCGCGACCAGGCCAAAGAGCGCGTAGTAGTAGATGACCGTGCCATCGGGCGTGGTGCGTGTCAGGCTTACGCGGCGGGGGCCGCCCTCGAGCGACAGGGCGCGCGCAACCGCCTCGGGGTCGGCGAGCGCCGCCGGGTTGTCCTGGGCAATCTGGCGCATGAGCTCGGCATTTTGTGTATACGAGCTTGCCACCGTCTCAAGGATGCTGCGGTCAGTGAGCACCGACGACGCACGCGAGTTGTCATAGCTCGAAAGCAACGTGAGTTTGGGCGTGCCCGCGGCATCCACCGTGTAAATGCCCGCGACCTCGCCGGCCTTGAGTGCCTTACGGGCGGCGGCTGCGTCATCGCACTCGTGGATCTCGAGCAGTCGGTCGTCGCCCTCCTTGGCAAGCGAGGTCGCCACGTCCTTAAAGGACGAAGCGTCCCAGGCCTCGTCCGCCACGACGGCCACCGGCACCGGGTCGACCTTGCCGTCGGAGCTGAGGTTCGCAAACATAAACATAAACATCGTGGAAAGCGCAATGGGAAAGATCGCGCCCCAGACCCATGTACTCGGTCGACGCAATAGCGTCTTGAGCGTGGTGATGATGGTGTTGAACATGGCCGCCCCCTAGTCGCGCAGCTCGCGGCCGGTGATCTCGAGAAACACGTCGTTGAGGGTCGGCGGCTCGCTCCACACGCGGCCGAGCGCCACATCGGCGGCGCGCAGCGTGTCGAGGATGTCCACCAGGTTGTGCGGGCTCGCCTCGCAGGTGCAGACGAGTTCGCCGCCGGACAGCTCGACGCTGAGCACGTGCTCGAGGGCGCGCAACCGCTCAACCGTGGCGGGCTCGACGGCGCCTACCTCGACGGTCACGCGCTCGCCCATCTGAATCATGCGCTTGAGCTCGTCGTTGGTGCCCTGCGCCAGCACGCGGCCGCCGTCCATGATCATGATGCGGCTGCAGATCTGCTCGACTTCCTCCATGTAATGGCTGGTATACACCACCGTGGCCCCTTCGTCGCGCAGGCGGCAGATGCCCTCCAGGATGGCGTTGCGGCTCTGCGGGTCGACCGCCACCGTGGGCTCGTCAAAAAAGATAAGCTCGGGCTTGTGCGCGATACCGCAGGCGATGTTGAGGCGACGCGCCAGGCCACCCGAGAGCTTGCCGGGGCGGAACTTGGTAAAGTCGCCCAGCCCGACAAAGTCGATCGCCTCGTCCACCAGCGCGCGGCGGCGCTTGCGGTCGTTGATGTAAAGGCTGCAGAAATAGTCGATGTTCTCGCGCACCGTGAGCTCGTCGAACACCGCCACCTGCTGCGGCACCATGCCGATGCGACGCTTGAGGTCGTAGCGGGCGGGTGTCATGGGCTCGCCGAACAGCTCGATGGCGCCTTTGTCGTAGGCGAGCAGCTGCAGAATACAGTTGATGGACGTGGTCTTGCCCGAGCCGTTGGGGCCCAGCAGGCCAAAGATCTCGCCGGGGGCGATGCTCAGGTTAAAGTGGTCGAGCGCGATAAGATCGTCGTAGCGCTTGACGAGGTTTTCGACGTGGACGATGTCTGTCATGAGGCGGCCCTTCTGTTGATTGCAGCCCGGTACGATTGCATCATCGCAGGAGCCGCCGGCGCGCGCCAGTGAGCTTTGTCACGAGCGCGAGGGGGCGGAGGCGAAACCCCCGCTCGCGCGAGCGATCGTCCCCGCTTTGCCGCGCGGGAGGAATGTCACAGTTGCGCAGGCAGCCCCTCCACCACGCGCGGCTTCGCGTACAATACCCGTATGAACAGGCTTTTCGACAAATCGATCGTGCTGGCGTGCTGTATTGCGGCCGCCACGGGCCTTGCTGTGGACGCTTGCCTGGTCGCGGCGTTTTGCCTTGGAGTTATCGCCACCTCGCTGGCCGAGGTCGCACAGGGAGAACGCACGCGCCGTGTAAGCGAGGCCGCGAGTTACGCTTACATCATCGCGGCCGTCTTTGTGCCGCCGTTTGTGCCGTTTGCGCCTCTCGCCCTTTATGACATCGCGCGGCGCGTGCGCCGCGAACACGCCTGGGTCGCGCTGGGCATTGGTTCCGTCTTTGCCTTTGCGCTCGTCGCGGACCTTCGCACCGACGCGCTCACCTCCCGAACGCTCCTGCTGACCGCCATCCTTTCGGTTGCCGCCACCTTGCTATCGCTACGTACCGCCCAGTTGGAGCGCGAGCAGCGGCACATGCGCCGCACCCGCGACGAGCTGCAGGAACGAGCCCTCGCGCTCGAAGCGCGCAACCGCGATCTTGCCGACCGCCAGGACTACGAAGTCGAGCTCGCGACGCTCGCCGAACGCGCCCGCATCGCGCGCGAAATCCACGATAACGTGGGCCACCAGCTCACGCGCGCCTCACTGCAGGCCGAAGCCTTGCGCGTGGTCCATGCCGACGAGCCCGGCGTCGCCGCCGATTTCGCCGACGTCAAACGCACGGTTGACGAGGCGCTCCAGCTTGTGCGCACCAGCGTCCACGCGCTCAACGACAACGCCGTCGACCTTTCCGTGCAGCTCGAACGCATTGTTGAAGGCGCGCGCTCGGACGGTGGCCCGCAGATTGAGCTTGAAGTTATGACCGAACATGCGCCCGCAAACGTCGCGAACTGCTTTACGGCGGTCCTGCGCGAGGCGCTCTCCAACACCATGCGCCACGCTTGCGCCCATACTGTCACCGTACGGTGCATGGAGCATCCGTCGTTTTACCAGCTCATCGTTACCGACGATGGCGTGGGCGGGGTCCAAGCAATCGGCCGTGGCGCCGCGGAGGGCATGGGGCTCGCCTCCATGCGCGAGCGCATCGAGGCGCTTGGCGGCACCTTCACCGCCGGTCCGCGCGCCGGCGTCGGCGGCTGGCGCGTGTTTGCCACCGTTCCCAAACAGCAAGGAGATGAGGACCGATGAGGCTCATCGTTGTCGACGACGACCGCTTGGTGGTCGATTCGCTCAAGATTATCCTGGGCGCCCAGCCGCAGATCGAGGTGGTGGGTACCGGCGCCAACGGCAACGATGCGTTGGCGCTCTACGCCGAGCACGCACCCGATATCGCACTGCTCGACATTCAGATGCCGGAGCGCGACGGCCTTTCGGCGGCACGCGAGATCCTCGAGCGCGACCCTGCGGCGCGCGTGGTGTTTCTGACGACATTCTCGGATGACGAGTACATTGTGTCGGCGCTCAAACTGGGTGCCCGCGGCTATCTGATCAAAACCGATGTCGCCGCCATTCCGCCAGCGTTGGCGCAGGTCATGGACGGCAAACGCGTGCTCGAGGGTAAGGCGATCGAGGATATCAACTTTGATGGGGCGGACGTCGAGGCCGGCGCGACCCGCCGGCCCGCCGCCTTTGCCAGCCTGACCGACCGCGAGTTCGAAGTCGCCGAACTCATCGCCCGCGGCCTCGACAACAAGGAGATCGCTGCCACCGCCTATATGGGCGAAGGCACCGTGCGCAACCACATCAGCTCGATCCTTGCCAAAATGGGTCTGCGCAACCGCACGCAGATCGCCATCGCCTACCTGCGGGGGTAATTGCCCGAAGACCGACCGCCCCGGCAAAGAAAAATAGCTGCTACCGATTTAATGCCATTTCAAAACTATGTCGGATTACGGGGCAAAAGTCGGAGCCCTCATCCATAGCCTCATTTTCTGCAAAATGACAGCCCATCTACCTGCGGTTTTATTTTCACGGATATCGGCATGGTTGAGGGCTCGTGACTCAGCCCCGTAAACCGGCATTGTTTTGTTCGGGCGGCCCTGCACGAGCGCCTCCGCAAGTCTCGCGGGACCAAAATGATCCGTTTTCCTCCGCCCGCGGAGATCGGCCGACGGCGCCCGCCACGAAATCGGCCCATCTACTACGTTTAACTCGATACCCCCGACCATAACCGCTTTTCATGAAAACCGCAGGCTATCTACTTGCGGTTTTGTTTTTGCAATTTTCTGTATGGTCGGAGGTTCGCTATCCAGCCCCGTAATCCGGCATGGTTTTGTTCGTGGCGGTACAACCGCGCGTTTAAGCGCGGGGCCGGTGGGGCAGTTTTGCCCCACCGGCCCTATCCCAGCGCTATACCAGCCCCAGTCCAGAGTTATTCCGGTTTGGTTTCTACCGTGGGAGTCTTGTCCGCCGCAACTGGAGTGCGAGCGGTGTCCATGCTCAGGCAGTGTTTGGGACAGCTCTCGATGCACTCGCCGCACACCACGCAGGCGTACGGGTCAATCGACCAGGTACCGCCTTTGCGATCGACCGCGAGCGCGCCCGCCGGGCAACGCCGCGCGCACATACCGCAGCAAATGCACACGTCCATGTCGTTAACGATGTGCCCGCGCAGTCGCTCAGGTGCCGCGAGCTTCTCCTGCGGATAGCACACCGTAACCGGCTGCTTGACCATAGAGCCCAAGGCCGTCTTGGCAAATGTCAGTAAACTCATGCCACGCCTACCTTTCCGTGCAGCTAATGCAGGGGTCGATGGTCAGGATAATCATGGGCACGTTGGCAAGAAGCACGCCCTGCAGCGCATGCGTCAGACCCGCCAGGTTTTGCGACGTCGGCGTCCGCACGCGGAAGCGGTCCAAGTTCTTGGTGCCGTTACCGCGCACATAGTAATACGCCTCGCCGCGCGGCTGCTCAATCACAGCCTCGCCACGCGCGCCGTCGGCCGGCGTGAGCTTGGTACGCCCGCCGATACCGTCGTGCGGAATCTTGCCGACAAGCTCCTTGATGATGTCCATGGCCTGCGTGACCTCGGCACAACGCACCTGGCAGCGGGCATAGCAATCGCCATCGGTGGCAACAATCGGCTCAAACGCAGCCAGATCCGCATAGGCGCCGTCACCGAACATGCGCACGTCGTAATCCACGCCCGAGGCGCGCCCAAACGGGCCGACCATCGAAAGCTCCAGCGCGTCCTTCTTGCTGATCACGCCCACGCCATGCAGGCGCTCGCCGCAGCTATTGTCGTCCAAAAACGTATGCACCAGGGCCTCGTAGTCGGGGCGCATGGCATCGAGCGTCTGGACAATGCCGGCCAGCTCGGAGTCCTCGATATCGTGCTTAAGGCCGCCGATCTCGTTAATCGAAAGGATCACGCGGCCGCCGCAGGTGCTCTCAAAAATCTTGAGAATCTGCTCGCGCAGCGTCCACGAACGATAGAACAGCGCCTCGAAGCCAAAGGCATCGGCGAGCAGGCCCAGCCACAGCAGATGCGAGTGAATGCGCGAAAGCTCGTGCAAAATGGTGCGGATATACTGCACGCGGCCGGGCACCTCGATGTCGAGCATGCGCTCGCAGGCGCTGGCATAGCCGTAGCTATGGCCCACGGCGCAGATGCCGCAGATGCGCTCGGCGATGTACCCAAACTGATGCATATCGCGCTTTTCGGTGAGCTTCTCGAGTCCGCGGTGCACAAAGCCAATCTGCGGAATTGCCTCGATGACGCGGTCGTCCTCGATCACCAGGTCCAGATGAAGCGGCTCGGGCAGCACCGGGTGCTGCGGGCCAAACGGAATAACGGAGCGATGTGCCATGGACCTTACGCCTCCTTGTTCTGCTTGTCGCGGGCGGCCTTGGCGGCAAGCGCCGCGCGGACCTTGGCCGCTTTCTCGGGATCCATGGCGGCGAGCTTTGCTTCCAGCTCGGCGGCTTTGAGCGCCGCCTTCGCAGCAGCCTCATCGTGCTGAGCATCGGAGCCGGCAGCCGCAGCGGGCTGAGCGGCAGCAGCGCTCGCAGCATCGCCGGCACCTGCGGCGCCCTCCCCTGCAGCAGCAGCGGCAGCGGCCTTCTCGGCTGCGGCCTTGCGCGCCTTGGCCTCGGCAGCGGCACGGACCTTCATGGCCTTCTCGCGCGCAGCCTTCACCTCGGGCGTAATAACGCTCATGGGCTCGGCAGTCGAAACCTGGTAGAAAAAGCCCTTAAAGTCGATCTGCATGTCGGTGATGGCAAGACCAAATAGGTCGTGCGCTTCGTTTTCAAACGGGAATACCGCCGGATAGTACGAGCTGATGGACGGAATCTCCTGGTACTGGCCGATGCCCTCAACCACCAGGTTGTCGATCGCATAGCTGCCGTCCCGCGCGATCTGCTCTTGCGCAGCGCGGACGTTGATAAACGTATAGACCAGGCGATACGATCCGTCGTCCACACAGCGCTCGGCATGCATCTGCACAAAGCGCGCGCCGGCACCCTTGAGCGCCTGCACATTCGGTAACAGCTCGTCGATCCCAACGATGGTATAGATAGCCTTTTGCATTACTCGGCCTCCTTTGCAGCGGCGGGCGTCCCAGCAGGTGCGTCGCCAGCGGCGGGCGCGGTGGGCTTCCCGGCAGGCGCGTCACCGGCACCATCAGCCCCGGCCCCCGCAGCCACAAACCCGTCCTCGCCCAGCTCAACGCCACCGTCCCAGGTTGCGGCGCCGCCCACGGTGAGCGGGTCGCCGCCGGCACGCATCACGGCCTCCTTCTGGTCCAGGATGCCGCACGCCTCCACGATGGCATCGATCACGGTCTCGGGGCGAATGGCGCACCCGGGCGCGTACACATCCACGGGAATCGCGCGGTCCACGCCGCCGATCACGTTATAGGCATCGCGGAATACGCCGCCCGAACACGCGCAAATTCCGCACGCCACCACGCACTTGGGCTCGAGCATCTGGTTGTAGATCTGGCGCACGACGGGCAGGTTCTGCGCGTTGACCGAACCCGTCACCAAAAAGATATCCGCATGCTTGGGGTTGCCGGTATTGACCACGCCAAAGCGCTCCGCATCGAACAGCGGCGTGAGCGAGGCCAGCACCTCGATATCGCATCCGTTGCAGCTCGAGCCGTCGTAATGAATAACCCACGGCGAGCGCGACATTTTATGATCCATGAATGCCGCCTCCTAAATAAACACGTCGACGAGGATGGGCATAAGGTTGAGCAGGCCAAACACCAGCGCCACGCCCCATCCGAGCTTAAAGCAGCTGCGCCAGGTGCTGCGTGCGAAGGTGTTGTCGATCAGCACCTCGACAAAATACGTCGCAGCCATCACGACCAGGGCGACCACCCAGCTCACCGGGTTGTCCCAGACAAAGAACATGCCCACCCACATCAAAAACAGCACGGTCTCGCACCAGTGCATAAGGGTCATCTTGGCCAGCGTGCCGCCGCTCATCTCGGTGGCGACGCCCTGAACGATCTCCTGATGCGCGTGATGCGAGTACGAAAGGTCAAACGGCGACTTGCGCAGCTTGATGGTAAGCACCGCGAGCAGCGCGAGAAAAATGGGCGCGCTGTACACGATGATGGGGGCCGACTGCCCCGTCACGGCGATGAAATCAAAGCTGTCGGTGGCAAGATACAGGCCCACGCTCATCAGCAGAACGGCGGGCTCGTAACTCATGACCTGCAACAGCTCGCGGTCGGCGCCGACCTGGGCAAACGGGCTTTGCGTCGAGGCAGACGCCAACACCACAAAGATCGCGGCGAGCGTAACCATAAAGGCGCACAACAGCGTGTTGGAGCCCGACACAAAGATACCGCCGCCCACGACGGTAAAGATGAGCGCGCACGCCATATAGGTATCGTCCATGGTATTTACGCTGGCGGGGGCCTTGCGCAGCAGCTTGGCAACGTCGTAGAAGGGCTGCAGCAGG